>CAZMPR010000072.1:0-557 GCA_964568265.1 uncultured Clostridiaceae bacterium
TTTCTGTGACATTTTTTCCATTTAAAAATACTACAATGGAGGATTGCATAGTATTTTGTAAAGAATTAGGGGAAAAAATGTTTGAAGAGCTAAAGATACCGATTTTTTATACTACCGAAGCTGCAAGCTGTGAGGAAAGAAAAAAGCTTCCTTTTGTAAGAAAAGGACAATATGAAGGCTTGAGAGATTTGCTAAAAGAGATTAAAGATTGCCCGGACAGATTAAACGAATATGAGATGAGAAAACCGGATCTCAGTGTTGATGGTTTATTAAGCGAAACAGCCGGTGGTACTGTATTGGCACCAATAAAGGAAATACCGGCATTTTTCAACATTTTTATAGATACGGAGGATTTGTCTATAGCTAAAAAAATAGCTGATGCAGTTAGGGCAAAAGGTGGTGGATTTTCTACTGTAACGGCAATAGGCATTAAGTTCGACGATAGGCCCGGAACTGTGGTATCAATTAATGTAATGGATTGCGAGAAAACTCCAATTTATAGACCATTTGAACTTATAAAGAATGAAGCGGCACGTTATGGAGTTAGAGTAACAGGA
>CAZMPR010000072.1:587-7157 GCA_964568265.1 uncultured Clostridiaceae bacterium
CGAACTTGTGGGTATTGTAAGATTAGACTTTTTAATCAATTGCTTTGAATATCAATTACAACTTGAAGGCTTCGAAAAAAAGCATATAATTGAAACTTATTTAATGTAATTAGCATACGAGTATTAAAAAACAACTTAATAATATATACAAATAATATAAAGGAATATGATTTTTAAAAATCCATATTCCTTTATTAGTCTATACATCTAATTAAAAAAACAGGCCTTTGCGAATGGCCTGTTTTTTTAATTCAGCTGAAATTATTAATTTAGTTATTACACATAACCATGCAAACAATCGCATCACATGTTTCATTTCCGTTATTGGAAAAATAATAATCTTTACCTATGATTTTATGATTGATTATTAATACATCATCCGGATTAATTGTGTGCTTATCATCCTTGAAATTTATTGTAAGTGAACCGCTGGCACAAAAAACTATCTCTAAATTATTGTCAAAGGTATGAATTGTTTTTCGGGGATAAATCACACTATTTTTAGTTATAGATAAAACAACAGCATCGCCTACACATTTGTCTTTACGCATAATGAGATTAAAGTCGGTAACCTTTCCATAACTTACAGTATTGGCATTGCCGTCAAATATATGAGGCTCATATTTATTAAGAGTGACTTTTTCCTCATTATTGTGAATAAGTTCCAGTTTATTATCTAATGTCATGATAATACGATTATAATTTGTAAAATCTGAAAAAATAGACTTTTCCAAATCTACAGTTGCAGAGGCAATTTCGAAAAGAAAATTCCTTTTATCAAAATTTGCATCTTGGGGATAGATGAATAACTCTGACATCGTACCCCCTGACCATTTAGTTATTTTGAGTTGATCTTTCCTAATAATTTTATAACCTTTATTCATTGCTTATCTGTATGATACTAAAATATAATATCATACCCTCCTTCCTAAATTTATTTTTTTAACATAATGATGTTGCAATTACTGTGCCAAGCAGTTAACTAATATTAGGCATAGTATCTATAGTTAATGTTCTTTCCGAATAAGTAAATGTTTTTCTGTATTCAAACAATCTTCTCTCTTTCCATAATTATATAAGATACAAAAAACATACAGATAGATATATTTTGGACTGATATAGGAATTTTAGACATAATAAATCAACATCCTTTAAACACAAAACAAGTAATAAAAGGATGAGAGACTTCTAATGTATAATAGCCTATAAAAAATTGATATAATTGATTATATAAGCTGAAAACGATATAATATCAGCAACAATGTAATAAAAAACTTAATGTTAAGTTGAGGTAAAGATGGATAAAGAAGCTGAATTTAAAAACAAAATAAAAGAACTTGAAAACAGAATTTTATGTTATAAAACAGTTCTTAACAATATATATAGCGGAGTTATAATTATTGACGAAAAAGGCGTAATATTTGAATACAATAAAATGGCTTCAAATTTTGAAAAGATTTCAGAACAAGAAGCTTTAGGAAAGCACGCTACAGATTTATACTTTACCCCCGGCAGCCGCCTTTTAAAGGTTATGGTTACTAAGAATTCTATAATACATGATTATGCTAAGTATTTAACTATTAATGGACACGAAATAAGAATATTTCAGAGCTATTTTCCTGTAGTTGATAGTGATAATAAGGTAGTAGGGGCCTGTTCAATTTTGAGTGAAGTAGATATACTGAAGGATATTATAAGTGAAATTAATAGAATAAAAAGTGATATGATATCTCAAACGGAATGGCCTCGAAATATGAGTTTTAAAAATATAATCGGTAATGATAAAGAAATGAAGCAAGCTATAGAAGAAAGCATAAGTGCTTCAAAATCTGATGTTGATGCATTGCTTATTGGTGAGACAGGTACAGGAAAAGAGATGTTTGTTAAAGCTATTCATGATAATAGCAGCAGGAAAGATGAGCCATTTGTGCCTATAAATTGCGCAACTATACCTGAAAACTTATTAGAAAGCATACTGTTTGGGACAATGAAGGGTGCATTTACAGATTCTAAAAATACTACTGGACTATTTGAATTTGCTAAAAGAGGAACTATATTTTTAGATGAACTAAATTCTATGAGTTTAAGCTGCCAAGCTAAGTTGTTGCGTGCTATTCAAGAAAAGAAAATTCGCAAGGTTGGTGCAGAAAAAGAAATACCGATAAACTGCCGTATAATTGGAGCTATTAACGAGGATCCAAAATCTTGCATAAAAAGTGGCACGCTTCGCCAAGATTTATTCTATAGACTTTCTGCCATATGCATCTTTATACCTCCGCTTAGAAATAGAAAAGATGATATAGCGCTTTTAATCGATTATTTTATATCCTTTTACAACGAAAAATACGAGAAAAATGTCGAAGGGGTATCTGATGATTTGAATGATATGTTTTATAGATATAATTGGGTCGGCAATGTGAGAGAACTACAAAATATAATAGAAAGTATTTTTATTATAGGCGGAAATGAAAGAATATTAACAATTAGCCATCTACCAAGGTATTATTATGAACAATTTAAAAAACTAAATAGTATGGCGATTATAGACAAAAATGTAGAAGGAACATTATCCGATATATTGTATAATGTGGAAAAGGACTTGATAATAAGCGCATTGAAAAAGTTTGATGGGAATAAAAGAACAGCAGCAAAGAGTTTAGGTATTTCCCCTCAAAATATGAATTATAAAATAAAAAAGTTTGATATATAAAAAGTAAAGTTATTATAAGACTAAACGCGACGAGATCTTAATACGGGGTAAATTTTACTTTGTCAATTGAGGTCTTTAATATTTATATATGTAAAATTTAGAAAAACATTTAAAAAACTTTTAATACATGTTAAAATTGTATCGATACAATTTAGTATTAGATAAAAAGATAGATTTTTAAATTTTATTAAGGTGATTCAGAATGAATTTCGATATAGAATTAAAAATAGAAGAAGGCCATGAAGATACTAAATATTTTCAAATATATTCACATATCAGAGACTTGATTCTAAACGGTGCCTTAACCGGCGGGAGCAAATTGCCGTCTATAAGAACACTGTCAAAAGATTTGGATGTAAATACCCTTACAGTTATTAATGCTTATAAGATGTTGGAAAAAGAAAAACTTATATATAAAAAAGAAGGCAGTGGGACTTATGTTTTGCCCAGGGATGAAGATGTTATTATAGGTGACGAGCCTTTTTACTTCGAACCGGGGGAGCTTGAGTTTGGATACAGTTACGGAGAAGATGTTATAGATTTTACTTCATCAGCACCTGATCCCAGACTTTTCCCAATTAAAGATTTTAAAAAAGTGATGGATAAAGTCTTGGAAGTTGATGGAGCAAATGCATTTATGTATCATACAAGTACCGGGTATTTGCCTTTGAGAAAGGCACTGGGTCATTATTCAAAAACCTATGGAATAAAGTGTGATGAAGATGATATTTACATTGTTTCCGGTGCCCAACAGGGGATAGACGTAATATCGAAAGCTATGGTAAAAACCGGCGATTATATTTTTGTAGAGTTTCCAACCTATAGTGGTGCTGTAGCAGTTTTTAAATCCAGGGGCGCTAAGATAGTAGGAGTTTCTTTGCTGCCTGACGGTCCGGGGATTAAAGAGCTGGAAAGACTGATAAAACAATTTAGACCTGTTCTTTATTACGGGATGCCTAATTTTCACAACCCAACCGGTTACACTTACACGGATAGGAAAAAGAAGTATCTGCTTTTGTTGGCAAAGAAGTACAATTTCATGATTCTTGAAGATGATTATGCCGGTGACTTAAATTATTCTACAACAGAGATATTGCCCCTAAAAGCATTTGATACGGATAATCGTGTAATTTATCTAAAAAGCTTTTCAAAAGTCTTCATGCCGGGGTTGAGACTTGCATATCTAATAGTACCGGAAGAAATCAGAAGCAGGACGGCTGATGCAAAAATCGCTACGGATATATCAACCTCGGGACTTATGCAAAGAGTACTCTGCGAATATATAAAAGATGGAATTCTTGAAAAGCATATAAAATATTTAAGAAAAGAACTGGCAGTAAGATACTTGGAAATGATTAGGGCTGTAAAACAGTATATAAGAGGTGGGAGTTTAAACGAACCGAAAGGCGGTCTGAATCTATGGATAAAGCTTCCTGAAGGAATCTCTTCGGAAGAACTCTATAGAAGATGCTTGGAAAGGAAAGTAGTCATATCGCCGGGTATTTTTTATAATAAAGATGAGATGGGTTTATCTCATATGAGAATAAGTTTTTCAGGAGTAAGTGTTGATAAGATTTGGGAGGGGGTATCAATTATCGGGTTTGAGATTGAAAATATAAAGAGTAAAAAAAGAGGATAGTTTAAGATAAAAACCCGATTGTCAACCTGATATAAAAACAGGTTGACAAATGGAAGCAGCCGCGCTATATTTAAATCATCATGTATTTAAATAACGGAAGGATGATTACTATGAAGTATACCGCAAAAGACATTACCCTTATCTCTCTTTTTGTTGCTCTTATTACCATTGGTTCAAAAATCACCATACCTTCGCCGATAGTACCTTTTACGCTGCAGACCATGTTTGTATATTTATCCGGAATGCTGTTGGGCTCGAGATTAGCGCCCATGTCAATGATTATATATATTCTGCTCGGTCTCTTGGGATTGCCTGTATTTACAAAAGGAGGGGGTTTATCTTATGTTTTATCTCCCACCTTCGGTTATCTTATTGGATTTATTGTAGCCTCATATATTATCGGTAAATCGGTTGAAATTATGGAGAATAGAATAGTTTTTTGGAGATTGATGGTTGCGATGATTATTTCTCTTTTGGTACTGTATACGATAGGCGTTACTTATATGTACTTGATATCAACTATTTACTTAGGCAAGCCATTATCACTTTATGATGCTGTGTGGTACGGTGCTTTGCTTTTTATTCCGACTGATGTAATTTCCGCAACGTTATGCTCCATATTGGGGGTCAAAATAGCCCATCGTGTACGGACAATAGTGAATAATTAATAGGCCCCGGCGGTCTATTTTTTTTACGTATATTTAGAAAGCATGTAAGTTTCAACATCGATAAATGAAGAAAAATCAATCTAAGTGATAGTAAACAAAGTAAAGAAGAAATAGTTTTCTAATTCTGTTTAAACATATGATTTTAATAAACAGATTGTATTTGTAGTTTAAAATAGTAAAGTTTAGAATTGATATATAAGTTTTGAAAGGAGTTTCGACTTTGAAGATAGGAATACCGAAGGCTTTATTGTTTTATTATTATTATCCGCTTTGGAAGGTTTTTTTTGAAGAGTTAGGATTTGAAACGGTAGTTTCACAGAATACAACTAAGGAATTGGTAGATAAGGGTATTAAAGTTTCTGTTTCAGATATATGTGTGCCAATTAAAATATATAATGGGCATGTATTGAACCTATTGAAGCAAAATGTTGATTACATATTTATGCCAAGAATGATGAATATCAGAAGAGGGGAATTTTTTTGCCCAAAGTTTATGGGACTGCCCGATATGATAAGGTATGGGATACCCGAGGCAGCGAATAAAATTCTATCTCCTAATGTAACCTCTTTTAACGATGATATTTCCGATAGAAAAAACTTTAAACCAATATATGATGCTTTAGATATTTCTCCTTACAAAGCTGCATCGGCATTGAAGAAAGCAAAGAAATCATGGGAAGAATACAGAAAACTCACTATGAAAGGCCACAATGCAAAAGAATCAATTGATTTTTTATACGGCGGAAAGAGTTTGGATATTATATCAAATGAACCTTTTTTAAGCATTGGATTAATGGGTTATGTATACAATTTATATGATGAATTTGTCAGCATGGGTATAGTAAATAGGTTAAAAGAAAAAGGAATCAAAGTAAAAACTTTTGAAATGTTTGATGAAAAGGTTTTGGACAGCCGGTTGAAAGGTATGTGGAAAACTTTGTTTTGGACCTTTTCTAATAAGCTGTTGGCTGTTGGTTATAAATTTTTTGAGGATCCTACCATTGATGGTATTATACATATTACTGCTTTTGGCTGCGGACCTGATTCTTTAATAGGTAAGATTATGGAGTTGGAATCGATGGATTATAAAAAGCCTTTTATGACAATAAGAGTGGATGAGCATACCGGGGAGAATCATTTGCAAACGAGAGTGGAAGCTTTTATCGACATGATTTATAGAAAAAAGATTGGTTCTATAAAGGAGGCATAAAATGAAAGTAACGTTTCCCTATATGGGTACCACGATTGTTTATAAAAAGTTATTGGAACTCTTAGGTCATGAAGTAATAGAACCTCCGATCCCTTCCCAAAGAACTATTGACTTGGGTGTAAAAAACAGCCCGGAATTTGCCTGTTATCCTTTAAAAGTGATTCTTGGCAGCTATATCGAAGCTATAGAATCAGGTGCAACAACAATTGTTACATCCGGCGGGCATGGCCCCTGCAGGGCAGGTTTTTATGGAGAGACCCATCGTAAGATACTTAGTAGTATGGGTTATGATATTGATTTGATTGTGTTTGATGCTTATAAAAGAGATATCATGGGAACAATT
>CAZMPR010000073.1:0-6534 GCA_964568265.1 uncultured Clostridiaceae bacterium
CTTGGGCATTAAAACACGGTCTTATAGATGAAACCGCTGAATCCGTTTTGGCACCCAAACAATATACGACAAGGGCGGAAAGTGCTGCAGTGTTTATGAAGTTCTTTAACTTTATTAATAAAAATTAAAGACACTTATCAAAAGTCAAATAAAACGGGCGGATATTTCATCCCCCGTTTTATTCTATTCCGGCCAACCGTATTTTCCTTTCATTTCAACAAAAACAACATACCCTATTGTTGTTGTACTAACATTACCGTCTAAATCGCGATTTATTAGTTTTAATTCCTGTGAACCCTCGGCCCCTACGGGAATAATCATAATCCCGCCTACATTTAATTGGTCAATTAATTCATCCGGGATTTTTCCGGCAGCGGCAGTGACGATTATTCTGTCATAAGGTGCATATTGAGGCCACCCTTCACTTCCGTCACCGATTTTATAAAAGATATTTTTATAACCTAATCTCTCAAGCTTTTCCCTGGCTTTTGCTCCTAATTCCTCAATTCTTTCTATAGTATAGACTTCTTTTGCGAACTCAGCCAAAAAGGCAGTTTGATAACCGGAGCCTGTTCCTATCTCTAATACTTTGCATTTTTCATTAAGGTTTAAGTTTTCAGTCATTTTTAAAACCAAACTGGGCTGGGAGATAGTCTGTTCGTGGCCGATGGGCAAGGCTCTGTCAAGGCAGGCAAAGCATTTGAATTCATTATCTATAAAGTACGATCTGTCCAATGTATCAAAGAATTTTTTCAGTATTTTATTCAAATTTTTCACCTCCAATGCTATTCAACTTATCCATATGTTAACTATAACTTCCGCAGTTTTCAAGGGCATTGCGGAATAAAGGTGATAATAAAAAAGCTATCCGAGGTTATGGGATAGCCTTTGGAAAAACATAGTGTTTTATTCGTCAAATGCGTTTTTAACAGACCATACTTTCCACACATTGCCTACTAAATCCGGATTGGGTTTGAGAGTTTGCTTGCCTGGTTTCCAACCCGCAGGAGTAGCTTCTGTACCTTTTGAATCTCTAACCAACTGGAAGGCTTTTACTTGTCTTATAGACTCACTGACATTTCTGCCTACAGGAGGTGTAAGAACCTCAAATCCTTGGATTATTCCATCGGGATCAATTATGAATCTGCCTCTTGTTTCTACACCGCTATCCTCATCATAGATGCCATAAAGTTTTCCAATGCCGCCGTCTTGGTCTGAAAGCATGGGAAATGGGATGTTCTTTCCTATCATTTTGGATAGCTCATGTTCATTCCAAATCTTATGTACATACACACTGTCAACACTTACAGAAAGAACCTGAACTCCTAATTCTTTAAATTCATCATTTTTCTCAGCAACTGCTGAAACTTCGGTAGCTCAGACAAAGGTAAAATCTCCGGGATAGAAACAAAGTACTACCCATTTTCCTTTGAATTCAGAAAGAGTTATATTTTGAAATTTACCTTCATAAAATGCCGGGGCCGTAAAATCCGGTGCGGGTTTTCCTACCTTTACCATAGGTTTCTTTACCTCCTTTATACTGATTTCTTCAACACTTTCCTGTTCTTGCACAGACTTCTTTATTGGTGGTCTTTGACAACCTGCCTTGAATTCTTCTGCCATAAAATCACCCCTTTCAATGTAAAAAATATTATCTAATTAATAACTATTATTCATTATACATCATTATCAATTAAAACAGCAACACTATTTTGTTATTTTTAGGGTAGTTTATGGACAAATTTAATTGCAAAGGTGAAACAGTCTCTTTTCAAAGCTGCAGCCTAATTTATAGTTATTGCTGTAAAAAATACGTATCTGCAGACATGAAAAAGTAATGATATATAAATCATTTATGTTAGAATATAAATGACGCTATTTATTGCAGACATATAGATACAAGACAAAAGAATAGACGGCTCATAAATTTTAGTATTGCATTGTATATACGGTACTCATGGAACTTCAAAGACGATGATTATTTTTCTTAGGAGGAAAACATGTTTTTTATCGGAATATTTGGATTACAAAGTAAGGAAAAAGAAATAACGGATTCAGCAAAAGTGCAATGCAGGGGCTGTGATAAAGGGCTTGGAGGTAAGCTTATTAAAACCTACAACTTTTTTCACTTTTTTTTTATACCTCTTTTTAGATGGGGCGAGAGGTATTATTTGGTTTGTAATGGATGCGCCTCAACATACGAAATACCCAATGATAAGGGCAGGGGTATAGAGAATGGAGAAGATATAGAAATTTCATATTGGGACTTAAAACCAATAGAAAAAGGAATCGGTTATTCCGTAATATATAGATGCGATTATTGTGGTAAAGAAATAAAAGGAGACTATGAATACTGCCCCTATTGCGGTTCAAAGGTTAAATAGCAGAACGTAATGATAAGTAGCAGTATTGGTTTGCAAAAGTATATTTATAAATATGATGAATCAGCACTTAGCTGTTATAAGCTGAAGAAGTAATAGTCTTCAGCTTTAGTATGTTTAAAACATAAAATGCAAAAATTATAGAAATTTGTAGAAAAATATTGAATATTTATGAATATTAATCTATTATTTAATAAAGGCTCACTTCTAACAGTTTTTAGCTGATAATTATTATTAATTACAGAGCTTCTTAAACAATTTTTCATTTATTATAGGACTTTTATATAAATTGGGTCAAAACATTGGAAAAATAAATCAGAAAACTAACATAATGCAAATTCTACTGAGCATTATAAGTTAGGAGGTTACTGATGATAAAAGGTCTTTATAAAAAAGAATTTATAAAAGGTGCAATAGTCACATTAATTTTTTCAATTGCCGCAACTTTGCTTTTATATCATTTTGCTTCAAAAGCAATAATTTCAAACCTGACTGAGGCACTTATGGAAATTGCAGTTCAAGGATCCAATGCTGTTGAAAAAGAATTACAGGGCAAGTTAGAAATTATTGAAACTATTGCTACGGGCAATACAATAATTGACCCGGAAATTCCCAAAAACATAAAATTTGATAAGCTCAGAAGAGATGCGGAAAGAAACCACTGGTCTATGATGGCTATGGCTGACATTGACGGAAATGCCATTACTACTGAAGGTCAAACAGTTCATATAGGCGACAGGGATTATTTTAAAATGGCTTTAGGGGGACAAAAAAATATTTCTAATCCTATTAGCAGTAGAGCCGGCGGTGCCTTGGTCATTACTTTTGCGTCTCCTATTACTTTTAATAAAGAGATTAAAGGAGTTCTGTTTTCTATCGAAGATATTGAGACTCTCAGTGAAATATCCGATAGTGTAACTTTGGGCGATTATGGAAGATCATACATTGTTGATAGTGAAGGTACTATAATAGCGCATAAAGATAGAAATCTGGTAAAGGAGAGAACAAATCCTATAAGAGAACAGCAGGAAGGAAATTATGATAAAAGCGTTTATAACTTTTTTATTAACATTCAAGAAAGCGAAAAGGGCGGAGGCCACTATTTATTTGATGGTGAAGAAGTTTATGCCGGATATTCAAGAATTGGCGGGACGGATTGGTCCTTTGTCATTTCGGCTCCAAAGAGTCAAATCTTTAAAAGCTTAGACAGGGTATATTATTTTACTATTTTTATGCTTGCATTGCTTTTGCTGGTTTCCTCAGGGGCGCAGATTTATACTAAATACTTGTGGAAAAGCCTTGAGGGGGAAAAGGCTTTTTCCGGTATAGCAATTGAAACAGCAAATTTAATAATTATAAGCATTAATGCAAACGGAGTTATATATGATTTTAATAAGTATGCTGAATTAAAATTAGGATATGAAAAATCTGAAATAATCGGAAAAATAAAGCTTATAGATTTAGTCAGCGAAAAGCATATTGATAATTATAATAAATTTATGGATTTTATTTTAAAAAAAGAAAATGTGGACAGTTATGAATTACCTTTAACCGGTAAAAGTAAAGAGACTTTATATATTTTTTGGAGCACAAGCATACCCTATGAATACGGTAAAAATATAATCAATATGATGGGAGTAGACTTGACCGATAAGGTTGAATTAGTAAAGGAGCTTGCAGATAAGCACGAAGAACTTACGGCACTTTACACGGAATTACAATTATCGGAAGATGCCTTAAAAAAGCAATATGATGAGTTGATAAATAATCAGGAAACAATCTATAACCTGGCATATTTCGATTCTCTTACCGGTTTACCAAACAAAGCACATCTGGAAAAGCTGTTTGATTCAAGCATTAAAGATAAAGAAACCCCATCCGCTTTACTATTTTTTGATCTGGATAATTTCAAATGCATAAATGATGCGTTGGGCCACTATATTGGTGATAAGCTTCTGATTCAGGTAGGAGAAAGAATAAAGGAAATGTTGAGGGAAAGGCATTGGGGCTCAAGAATGGGCGGCGATGAGTTCATGATACTGATAAACGGTTTTTCGGATATAAATGAAGTTGAGCTATATGCGGAAAAACTCTTTATGTTCATAGAATCGGTCTATCACATAGAAAATATGCCGATTAACATATCAATGAGTATGGGTATAGCAATTTACCCCGAACACGGAAAGGACTTTAACGAGTTGATGAAGTCCGCCGATACGGCAATGAATAAAGCCAAAGAAACAGGGAAGAGGAAATATGTATTATATAATCAAGAAATGAATGATGAATTTGTAAAAAATATAGTCTTGGAAAACAATTTAAGAAAGGGCTTGTATAATAAAGAGTTTCTTCTTTATTATCAGCCGCTGCTGGACATTAAAGAACGGAAGATAAGAGGATTTGAAGCCTTGCTCAGATGGAACAGTCCGGAATGCGGCATAGTTCCCGCAGCGGAATTTATCGAATTGACGGAAGCTACAGGACTAATATTGCCGTTAGGTAAATGGGTATTAAATGAAGCCTGTAGTTTTATTAAGTTTTTAAAAGTCACCGGATACAGTCACCTAAAAGTAGCCGTAAATATTTCTGTTTTGCAACTAATTCAAGATGATTTCGTAGATATGGTTATGAATATCATAAATAAGTATAGCATCGATCCAGCCTGTTTGGAATTAGAAATAACTGAAACCATTCTTATGGAGTTTTTTGAAAATAATTTAGAAAAGATTAAAAAACTCAATGATTTTGGAATCGGCATTTCTCTTGATGATTTCGGCACGGGATATTCTTCTTTAACTTATTTGCGGGAGCTGCCAATTAGAATTTTAAAGATAGATAAATCCTTTATAGATGATATAAGTTGTCTTAAAGATAAGGAAAGCATTGCAGGTTCAATAATTTCTTTTGTTCATGAGATTAACCTTCAAACAGTTGCGGAGGGTGTGGAATCAAAGGAGCAGCTTGATTATTTATCAGGCCACAATTGCGATATAGTGCAAGGCTATTATATAAGTAAACCTTTACCAATGGGCAAAGCAGTAGAATTTTTATTTGAAAGCGGTTAGAATAGTGAAGTGAGGGCGGTTTTTTATTAGTGGTATGTAAAGGGGTTATAAATATGGATATAAAGAAAATGACATCTTCAAAAACAGTTATAGTCTTGGTTCTTCTGATAATATTAACCTTGTCTATATTAGGCGTTATTGTTGCAGGGAAAAGACAAAGCCAGCCTGTTATTAAAGAACAAAGTGAAGTGGATACAAGTATTATATTTGAGAAGATGGAGAAAATATCGGAACTTTCAATTATGAAATACTATTACAGTGATGTTGTAGTTTATAAAAATAATAAAAAGTTAAAGGAATTTGATATACCATTTACGCAAAAATCATTCCTGATTAAATATGACGGATATATAAAAGCCGGTATTGAAGCCGGTAGCATAAGGATAGTTTCAAACGATGATGAGGGTATAAAACTCATAATAAAGAATTCTAAAATCCTTGACCATGTCATAGATGAAAACAGTTTATACGTTTATGATGAAAAAAGCTCACTGTTTAATAAGCTGAGCCTTAAGGATGTTGTTGAACAAATTGTTTCGGAAAAAAGCAATGTGGAAAACGGTTTGATAGAAAAAGGATTTTTGCGGGAAGCGGATAATAATTTAAAGATGTATTTGGAGGGCTCCCTTAAAGACTTGGGTTTTGAGCGTGTTGAGGTATATTTCGAGGCGGAATAACAGTAATTCGAAAAGTTGACATACGATTTTTATTTTTGTATAATTAAGAAGTCGATTTGATGTCACATATAACGCGCCATTAGCTCAGTTGGTAGAGCAATTGACTCTTAATCAATGGGTCCCGGGTTCGAATCCCTGATGGCGCACCATTTTTGAACTATAAACACTAAGTTATTGAAGCTTAGTGCTTTTTTTATAGATTAATAAGAAAAGGGATTCGAACGGGCGGAGAATATGATTGCGACCTTTGGGAGCAATAATCCGCCCCGGCCTGAGAGAGAGCGGTAGCTCTCGGCGGGAATCCCTGATGGCGCACCATTTTTGAACTATAAACACTAAGTATTGAAGCTTAGTGTTTTTTTTATAGATTAATAAGAAAAGGGATTCGAACGGGCGGAGAATATGATTGCG
>CAZMPR010000073.1:6634-7041 GCA_964568265.1 uncultured Clostridiaceae bacterium
ACCTTTGGGAGCAATAATCCGCCCCGGCCTGAGAGAGAGCGGTAGCTCTCGGCGGTAATCTCTGATGGCGCACCATTTTTTGTCTGAAAACCCGCTATATTAGTGGGTTTATTGATATTTTCGGCTCATATTTTTAGTTGATTTAAAGATTTTATATTAAAATCTTTATCTAAACACTCTTTTTAGAATAAAATCATCGTGCTTTGTAACTTCCTTTTCAATTCTATCCAATTTATCAGAGTTTTGCTTATAACCATCAAATAGAGCAGAAAGTCTTTCGCCATGTTCAAGCTCTATTCTTATAACCGTATTATTTATGGTTTCTACTTCTTCTTTAACCGATGCCAAGTCCCCTTTAACCGATGCCAAGTCTTCTTTAACCGATGTCAAGTCCCCTTTAACCAATG
>CAZMPR010000074.1:0-7021 GCA_964568265.1 uncultured Clostridiaceae bacterium
TGCCAAACCTTTCTCTTTGTAACCTTACAGAAGGAAAGGAAGAGGCCAATGCTCGCGCAGTATTTTCTACCTATCAGACCATGATAAATTGCATAGATGCGACAAGAGATGATAATGGAGACAGGCTTTTTACCCCAGGACACTTTGACCTTATTATTGTAGATGAAGCCCACCGTAGTATCTATAACAAATACAAGGATATTTTTACATATTTTGATGCTCTCTTAGTAGGGCTTACTGCTACTCCAAAAGATGATATTGATAAGAATACCTATTCTATTTTTGATCTGGAAAGCGGAGTGCCAACCTATGGATACGAACTGGCTCAGGCAGTCCGGGATGGTTACCTTGTAGACTTTATATCTATAGAAACAACCTTGAAATTTATGTCTGAAGGTATTGCCTATGACGATTTATCACCGGAAGAAAAGGAGGAGTATGAAAATACTTTTGCTGATGAAGAGGGTAACCTGCCTGTAGCTATTGATTCCAGTGCTCTTAACCAATGGATATTTAATAGTGACACAATTCGTAAGGCTTTAAATACTCTAATGACTCATGGGCAAAGAGTAGATTTTGGTGAAAAGATTGGAAAGACCATTATCTTTGCCAAAAATCACAACCATGCAGAGAAGATATTAGAAGTGTGGAACCAGGAATATCCGGATTATCATTCACACTATGCCAGAGTAATCGATAATTACACAAACTATGCACAAAGTTTAATAGATGACTTTGCAGAAAAAAATAAGATGCCTCAGATAGCAATTTCTGTAGATATGCTTGATACGGGAATTGATGTGCCTGAAATTCTTAACCTGGTATTTTTCAAAAAGGTTTTAAGCCGTGCTAAGTTTTGGCAGATGATTGGTAGAGGTACCCGCCTGTGTGAAGGATTGATGGATGGAAAAGATAAAGAACAATTCTTTATTTTTGACCTTTGTGGTAATTTTGAATTCTTCCGCCTCCATAGCAAAGGACAGGAAACCAAAATAGCAGTTACCTTGCAGGAAAGAATTTTTAATACGAAGGTAGAAATGGTATTTAAACTCCAGGATATAGCCTATCAAACAGAAATTTTACAGAACTATCGTAAAGACCTGGTTAAGAGCTTATTGGAAGAAATCAAAGGACTTCCTAAAGATAACTTTGCTGTCAAACAACATCTTAGAATTATAGATAAATTCCAAAGCGAAGAAGACTTTGCAGCCTTAACTTATGAAAATACCCTACAAATAGCTGAACATATAGCTCCACTAGTACTACCAACAGATGAAGATCCTTCAGCTACTCGCTTTGACCAGTTAATTTACCAGATTGAGCTGACAATGCTAACAGAAAAGAGCTCAAAGAGGGCTAAGAATGATATTTTTAACAAGGCAAACGAGCTGACAAAATACGGTACTATTCCTCTTATTGCTCAGCAAAAAGACCTTTTGGAACAGATTGTATATAACGATTATTTGGAAAGAGCGGGTCTGATGGATTATGAAGATATCCGTATAAAGTTACGTGATTTAATTAAGTTTATACCTGAAAAGGATAGATATAGGTATGATACTGATTTTACAGATGATATTCTTAGTATGACAGTAAATGAATCTCAGCTTAATAATGATGATTTAGCTCAATATAAGAAGAAGGTAAACTTCTATATTTTACAACACCAGGATATTCCCGCCATTGCAAAGCTAAAGGGCAATAAGCCTTTAACTGGAGAAGATGTAAAATCATTAGAACATATCCTATGGAATGAACTAGGCACAAAAGACCAGTACACAGCCCAGTATGGTACTACTCCTTTGAGTGAACTGGTACGTTCTATAGTAGGTTTAGACCATAAGGTAGCCAATGATGCCTTCTCTGAGTTTTTAAGCGACAATATATTAGATAGTAGGCAGATGTACTTTGTAAGGCAGATAGTAAACTACATTGTAAAAAATGGAATGATGAAAGACCTATCTGTATTACAAGAAAGTCCTTTCACAGACCAAGGAAGCATTAGCGAGCTATTTGATAACGTAACAGTATTTATGAATTTAAGAGCTGTGATTGACCAGATAAATAGAAATGCTGTGGCAGCGTAGAAAGCATACAAGGGGATGTATAGGAATGAAAAATATGGAGGGTGTATGAATGGGAGATATCAATTTATTTTCAATAAACGGAGAAGTATCACAATTATCGCCAAGCACTTTTCAACTGGAGAGAGAATTGCAGATACTAATTGAAAAAAACATGTCTACATTTTTTGGAGTAACATTTTTACAATCAGAATTTAGCATACCTAATGGACGTATTGATAGTTTAGGTATTGATGAGAATAATTGTCCTGTTATTTTTGAATATAAAAGAAGCCAGAACGAAAATGTAATTAACCAAGGACTTTTCTACCTTGATTGGCTTATGGATCACAAGGCAGAATTCAAGCTTTTGACTATTGAGAAGTTAGGAATGGAAATCTCTAATAAAATTGACTGGTCTATACCCTGCGTTATTTGTATTGCCAATGATTTTACAAAATTTGATGAACACGCAGTAAATCAAATGCAGAAGAATATTAAACTTATAAAATATAAAATGTTTGGGAATGACCTCATTTTATTTGAACAAATAAATTCTCCAAGCGTAAAGCCTGTTGTAGAAGGTAATGAAGGGGAAATAGCTGTAAAAAAGACGGTAGATAAAACATTTGCTGAGCAGTTAGAAGGAACTAGCAATGAGCTAAGAGAAATATATTTTTCAATTCGTGACTATATATTATCTCTTGGCGATGATGTATCTGAAAATCAATTAAAGTTATATACAGCATTTAAAAAGATTAGAAATATCGTATGTGTAGAAGTAAGACAAAAAAACATACTGCTATACTTGAGGCTTAACCCAGATAATTACTTAGAAGAACAAAAAGTAGGCTTAGTAAGAGATGTTAGAAACATTGGTCATTGGGGAACAGGAGACTTAGAAATAACACTAAAGTCAGCTGATGAATTTGAACAGATTAAGTATTTGATAGATCAGAGTTATAATGAAAATTAGAAGAAAGATTAATATGTATAAGGTAGAAAAAATATTATGACCCCAAATATATTTAACGAATTTGAAAGACTAAAATGATAATAAATAATAGATAATTGGGAAAACAGTAGTAAATGACAGTGATTACGTTCATTCTACTGTATAAAAAGCTCAAAAGAAGATGTAATAATATTAAATTTCTATTGAATGGTGGTTAAAATGGATAATATTTTTGAAAAAACAAGTTCATATAATTTATTAAATAACTTAATTCCAGGTAGTATTTTCAGTTTTTTGCTCAATAACTTTTGCACAATTGATATTGTAAGTAAAAATACAATTGAAAGTTTGTTAATTTATTACTTTCTAGGGATTTTCTTAAATAGAATAGGTTCTTTAATAGTAGAACCTATTTCGAAAAGAATTAAATTTGTTTCGTTTTCTAACTATGATGACTATATTGAAGCAAGTGAGATAGATTCTAAAATTGATATTCTCCTGGAAACTAACAATTTATATCGGACAATTGCCACAACTGGAATTATTATTATATTAATAAAAATTTTTATTAATATAATAAACCACATAAATATGATATCAAATATATTTCCATACATCATTTTATTATTACTAATTATTATTTTTTTATTATCTTATAGAAAACAAGCTACATATATAAATAAAAGAATAAATAATGCGATTAAAAATAAAAAATAAAGTTTTAAGTACTGCTTTAAATCAACGTTGTAACAAAGAAGTAGGTAATTACTTTACTTTAGCTGAATTAATTTAGAGCTAAATTCATGAATAATAACAATAAAAAAATATGCCGAAGACATGACTTTTACTTTTTATCTAAGGCTGATGCAAACTAATATATTAAATGATAAGCTTTTATTTTGTATTTAAATAATTTGTTATTTAGGAGGAAAAAATGAGCATAGTAAAATCTTTTTCAGTTGGATGTGGAGATATGTTTTATATTAAACATGGATCAGATAGTTTTAGTGTTATTGATTGTTGCTATAAAACTAGCGATGAATGGGATAGTCAGTTAGATGAAATTGCCACTGAGAGTAAAAACAAGGGAATAATCCGTTTTATTTCTACACATCCAGATGATGACCATATAAAAGGGCTTAAGGAATATAATGAACGCTTTAAAATTATTAACTTTTATTGTGTTCAAAACGAAGCAACAAAAGCTGATGAAACAGATGATTTTAAAGAATATAAAAAACTTCGTGATGGTGAAAAGGCTTTCTTTTTAAAAAAAGGTTGTTTGAGAAAATGGCTAAATCAAAAAGATGAAGATAGAGGAGGTGCAGGAATAAACTGTTTGTGGCCAATAGTAGAAGATGAATTTTATAAAAATGCGCTTGAAGAGGCTAAGAGAGGAGGAAGCCCTAATAATATTTCTCCCATATTAACTTATAGTATTGATAAAGGAGCAAGTTTTTTTTGGCTAGGTGATATGGAAACCAACTATTTGGAAAATATTGAAGAAAGGATAGAATTTAATCATATAGATATTGTATTTGCACCACATCATGGAAGGAAATCAGGTCGTTTGCCTAAAACTGTTCTTGATAAAATCACCCCTAGAATAATTATTGTTGGAGAAGCACCATCTGAAGATATTGAATATTATTGTGACTATAACACTATAACACAAAATTCATCTGGTGATATTACTTTTAATTGTCTTGATGGAAAGATAGATATCTATGTTGAGAACGATTCATATTCTGTGGAGTTCCTAGAAAATGACTTTTGCAATGATGAATATGGAAATTACTTGGGAACCTTATATTTATAAGTAAATTTAAAAAGTAAGAAATGATTAAATCAAGAAATTTAATATTTGTAACTTAAGTAAAGATATAATTGCAATACATATTAGAAAAAAATTACATGTTATGCATTAACAAAAATTGATAACACTTTGATAACAAAATACTTTTTAACGCCGTAGAAGATGAGAATTGGTATCAAATTGAATAAAATTGAATCGAAATGTTAATGTTACTCTAAAATTGTACCAGATACCGGTGGAAAAATAGGCCACCTTAATCAATAAATCCTGTAAGATTAAGTTGATAAGACTAATCGAACAGGAGGAAAGGAAATGATTAAGATGGCTCAATTAGAGAATATCAGAAAAATGTACCATATGGAAGAGTTAAGTATTAGGGAAATAAGCAGAAGAACCGGTATCCATAGAGATACAATAACAAAATATTTAGCGATAGAAGAGCCCAAACCACCAAAATATAAACTTACAAAAGAAAGAAAGCACCCAGTGTTAGGCCCTTTTATACCGATGATACAACAAATAATTGAAGAAGATAAAACCAGGCATCGCAAACAACGGCATACCGGAACAAAGATATTTGAAATACTGAAAGAAGCAGGATTCACAGGCGGATACAATACAATATCGGACTATTTGAGGAAAACATACCGGAAACAAAAAGAGGCATTTTTACCACTTGAATTCGAGCTTGGTACATATGCCGAAACAGACTGGACTGATGCATACTTTTACCTTAAAGGAGTAGAAAAAAAGGCGCATATCTTTGTGATGAAACTAAGAGGTTCCGGAGGGTTTTATGCAATAGCATATCCCTTTGAGAAACAAGAAGCCTTCTTTGACGGACACATTAAATGCTTTGAATTTATGAAAGGGGTACCATATAAAATTGCATATGATAATCTAAAAACGGCTGTAAAAAAGATACTTCAAGGAAGCAATAGGGAAGAGCAGGAGCAATTTATAGCTCTACGCACACACTACCTTTATGAGTCTGCTTTTTGCAGGACATATAAGCCAAATGAAAAGGGCGGCGTTGAAAGCGCCGGAAAAGAAGTAGTTAGAAAATTCTTTGTACCATACCCGGATGTAGAATCCTTTGAAGAATTAAACCAATACCTGCACAATGAATGCACTAAACTTCTAAAAAACAATACTAAATGGGAATCAGAAATCGCAGCATTGAGACCGCTGCCGATAATCAGGTTTGACGGAGCAAGGTATAAAGAAGCTAAGGTCAATAGATACTCCATGGTACAATTTGAGACCAACAGATATTCCGTACCTACTAATTATGTAGGAGAAAAAATAACAATTAAAATCACAGCGGCAGCAATAAGCATTTCATTAAAAGGATTGCAGATTGCAGAACATAAAAGAGAATATGGCCGTAACCAAGATTGTATAGAGATGGATCACTATTTGGAATTACTATTACAAAAATCCCGTGCCTTGGGAAATACAAAAGTATATAGACCTCAGATGTTGCCACCGGTCTATGAACAGTACCGACGATGCTTGTTAGCACGTAATCCGAAGGGAAATCGAGAATTCGTAAGAATACTTATGTTGCATAGGGACTATCCGTTAAAGCAAGTATCAGAGGCTATTGAATTAGCAATGGGATTTAATATCTATGGATATGACGGAGTACTGAATCTATTAGGCCAAATGATATTTAAAAACCATAAAGTTATATCAATCAGCAAGGATAAGATTCAAGGAATACCGGAAGTATTCGTATCTCCTCCCGATATCGAAAAGTATAATACTTTAATACTAGGAGGTGGATGCTGATGATAAGCAATACAATGCTGATAGAAACATACTTTAAAAAGCTGAAGATGTCCCATGCAGCGAAAACATATGAATCCCTTGCAAGGGAAGCTGCAGATAATAATTTAAAGTACGAGGAATACTTATTGGGAGTATTGGAACAAGAAGTACATCAGCGCGAAAATAACCGAATTCAAAGGTTAATACGCCAAGCAAGTTTCCCTATGATAAAAACGCTAGAAACATTTGATTTTAAAGTAATCCCTTCTCTAAATAAACAAAAGATTTTAAAACTGATGCAAGGTGAGTATATAACAAAAAAAGAGAATATCATATTTGTAGGAAGTTCCGGGGTAGGAAAAAGCCATTTGGCAACCTCACTGGGATATGAAGCATGTCGTCAGGGTATGAGAG
>CAZMPR010000075.1:0-6884 GCA_964568265.1 uncultured Clostridiaceae bacterium
ATAATACGAGATTTAGAGAGGTTTGCGGGCAATAATATGGTTGTATTCAGGTGCCAGAGTTTAATTGATAATATGCAAAAAGTTTATGAATTGAAATACGAACTTTCAACTTGTAAATGGATACTGTTTAAAATATAAAGGCAACATTCACCGTAAGACCAGTGCCGCCGCCCCTATTATGCCGGCATCTTCCCCCAATTCTGCCTTTATGATATCACAAACTTTTGCATTATGCTTTAGAGCCCTTGTTTTAACTGTTTCTATTATCTTGGGATATAATATATTCCATTGATTTGATACTCCTCCGCCTACGGATATTCTTTCGGGATTGTACATTGCTATTATATTGCTGATTCCTATGCCCAAATAAAAAGCTTCCTTATTTATTATATTCAAAGCTAATTCATCTCCCATGTCGGCCGCCTCAAAAATGTGTTCGGCTTCTATACAATTCATTGCTGCCAGATCACTAATTATTGATTTCTCACCTTTATATATGGCTTTTTTTGCTATATTAACAATTGCCGTACCGGAGGCTATAGCTTCAAGACAGCCGAAATTTCCGCAATTACATCCTTCCCCATCAGCGTCAACGGTAATATGACCGATTTCTGCCGCACCGTAATTAGCGCCGCGGTATGGTTTACCCTCTATGATTACCCCTCCGCCTATACCTGTGCTTACTGTTAGGTAGAAAAAATTCTTTGTATTTCGGCCGGAGCCAAATAAAAACTCACCGTATGTTGCCGCAACGGCATCGTTATCAATTATTACGGGCATACGGAAAGATTCTTCCATAATTCTTACAAGAGGTATGTCCTCCCATCCGGACAGATTCGGAAGAGATACTATTTTTCCCTTATGGGCATCAATAAATCCGGGCACCCCTATGCTGATGCCTGATAACTCTTTATCTTCTATGCCTGATTGACGGAGAAGGGTCTTAACGGATAACCTCATTCTTTCTATGATGCTTTCGGGCCCTTTTTCCGCCTCCGTTGAACATTTCTCCTTAATAATAATATTGCCGTCATCATCCGTGATGCCTATATGTAAGTTCGTGCCGCCCAAGTCTATGCCGCAGGCAAATTTGGACATTTTTTCACCCCTCTTATTATATTTCTTAATTCTGTTTTAAGGCGGAAAGGCCAAATCTTTTTTCCGCTTTTCTTATGATATAATTATAAAGGAAGATTATTGAATAATCAAAAATGCTTATTATTGGACAATTGAGACTGGCTGCAGTGCAGCCAAACATAAATAAATTAAATAAAAGGAGGTCATTATGGATACTATGAATATGCAGAGAATTGACAACTTAACGGAATATGTACAGGGAGTGTTGGAAGGTAAAGACGGCACGATTCTTTTTAAAAAACACATAGATGATATTGAGAAAGTTACCCCCGAGGAAACTTTTGAAATATTTTTCAGGCAATTGAAAAAAGGATTGATGCCAAAGGATATATTAAAAATATTGGATAAAATCATACATGTTTTCAACTTATCTTTCAGTGATTATAATTGGGATAAGCCGCTTAGAGACAGTTTTTTAGATACTTTGACAAAAGAAAACCGGGCTTTGGCAGACAAGCTGGAATATATAAAAGAAATTATAAAAAGGAAAGACTTTAAAGGCAACAAAGCCGAGCTTTTAAAAAGAATCGAAGAATTGCAAAAGTTTAATCCTCATTATTTGAAAAAAGAGAATATATTATTTCCCTATTTAGAAAAAAAGAAGGAGAGATTTGAAGGTTTGAAGATTATGTGGTCTTTGCATGATGAGGTTAGGGCTGCATTAAAAGAAACAATAGCCACCCTTGGTCCCGATGAATACGATGAAACAAGATTTAATATAGCTGTAGGGAATTTGTTCTTTATTCTTTACGGCCTTGTATATAAAGAGGATATGATTTTATTTCCTGCTGCTACGGAAGTTATAGAGGAGGATGAATGGCTCGAAATGAAAAAGCAAAGCTTTGAATATGGCTTTCCTTTTATTGAAAAACCACATATAGATAAGGATATGGAAAAAACGAATACAATAATAGAAGATGGTGAGACTTTTTTAATAAAATCTGAAACAGGAGAACTGAGTTTTGAACAGGCCTTACTTATATTTAATTCTTTGCCGGTGGATTTATCTTTTGTGGATGAAAATAATAAGGTGAAATTTTTTACACGCCCCAAGGACAGAATATTTCCCCGATCCCCGGCTATAATCGGAAGGGATGTAGAAAATTGCCATCCTGCCGAAAGCGTGCATGTGGTGACTGAAATCGTCGAGGAATTTAAAAAAGGGGAAAAGGATGAGGCGACATTTTGGTTTCAAATGAAGGGAAGGACAATTTTGATTCAGTATTTTGCAATAAGGAACTCCCACAAAGAATATAAAGGAGTGCTGGAAGTGAGCCAGGATATTACGAATATTAAAAACCTGAAAGGGGAGAGAAGGCTGCTACAGTGGGAATAGAAAATTCACATCATGTTATTGACATATGACCATAACAAGATATAATAAGATATAGGCAGGCGGGTATATAGTTTTGTGAAGAATAAGAGGAGCAAGTGCCTATCAGTCTATGTGTATGTGAAATGGAGGCATTCCCGGAGATAATATTTAGAGGCGGATGTCTTTGTCCCCTCGGGAAAGCAGGTGAATATTAAGATATGGCGAGACCCCGGAAATGGAGAAGAGTATGCGGATTGCCGGAAAACAGTCATTTTGGGCCGTTAAATACGCCTTTAAATCATGAACATTTTGTTGTTATGTCTGTTGATGAGTATGAAACTGTCAGGCTGATCGATTTGGAAGGTTTAACCCAGGAGGAATGTGCGGAACGAATGAATGTAGCCCGCACAACCGTACAGCGTATTTACAGTGATGCCCGCAAAAAAGTTGCGGAATCTTTAGTTGAAGGTAAAATTTTGAGGATAGAAGGCGGAGATTATGAAATCTGCAACGGGTTCCAAAAACCATGCGGAGCCGGCAGATGCCATAGGCATAGATTAGGAAAGAACGAAGGAGGATTAAAATGAAAATAGCAATACCTGTAAACGACAAATCTTTAGAGAGTGGAATATGTCAATCTTTTGGACGGGCACCTTATTTTTTGATATATGATCTTGAATCAAAAGAAAGTGATTTTTTAGAAAACAGTGCAGCTATAAGCCAAGGGGGCGCGGGGGTTAAAGCCGCACAATTAATTGTTGACAGTGAAGCAAGTGCCCTTCTAACGCCAAGATGCGGAGATAACGCGGCTGATATATTAAAAATAGCAAATGTAAAGCTTTATAAAACAATGAATGAATCAATTTCGGATAATATAAAGGCTTTCGGCGAGAATAAACTGTCGATTCTCAAAGATATACATGCGGGACGCCATAACCATGGAGGAAAATAATATGAGAATAGCTGTGTTAAGCGGGAAGGGCGGCACAGGGAAAACACTATTATCCGTTAACATGGCAGTGACGGCAAATGATGCGACATATATAGATTGCGATGTGGAAGAACCCAATGGGCATCTTTTTTTAAAGCCTGAGGGTATAAAGTCTGAAAAAGTAGCCGTCAAAATACCTGTTGTTGATACGAAACTTTGCAACGGTTGTCGTAAATGCGTTGAGTTTTGCAGGTTTAATGCCCTGGCTTATATTAGAAATAAACTGATTGTATTCGATGATATTTGCCATTCCTGCGGAGGTTGCATTTTGGTTTGTCCTGAAAAAGCTTTATCGGAGAAAGATAAAGTGATAGGTGAAGTTCAAAAAGGCAAATCCTTGAACGTAAATATTTTAAGCGGTATTTTAAATATTGGAGAGGCTTCGGGGGTACCCATTATTGATAAGTTGTTAGATGAGGAGCCGGATGATAGCGGCATTACCATTGTTGATTGCCCTCCCGGCAGTGCCTGCATTGTAATGGAGAGCATTAAAGATGCGGATTATTGTGTTATGGTAGCGGAGCCTACTTTATTCGGTGTCCATAACCTCAATATGGTATATGAACTGGTAAAACTATTTAATAAGCCTCATGGCGTAGTACTTAATAAATGTTTGGAAGGGGAAAAGAATCCTTCCAAGGAATTTTGTATAGAAAATAATATAAAAATTTTAGGAGAAATCCCATTTGATAATGAGCTTGGCACCCTTAACTCAAATGCTTTAATAGCGGCAAGAGAGAGCACTAAATATAAAGAATTATTTTCCGGGTTGCTTCAAAAAGTTGTTGAGGAGGTGCAACATGAAACAGTTGTTAATCCTTAGCGGTAAAGGAGGTACCGGCAAAACTACAATAGCAAGCGCCTTTATAAAGCTCTCCAAGGCAAAAGCTTATGCGGATTGTGATGTGGATGCCCCAAATCTGCATTTGGCAATGAATCAATTATCCGAGCCGCAAGTTACTGATTATTATGGTTTGGATAAGGCAGAAATAGATACTGAGCTTTGTATCAAGTGTGATTTATGCAGGAAAAATTGTCGCTTTAATGCAATCCATATAAATGAAGATAGTAATTATGTGGTTGATTACTTTGGATGCGAAGGTTGCGGTGTTTGCGAATATATTTGCCCTATTGATGCTGTAACTATGAATCCTGCAGTTGCAGGAGAATTAAAGCTTTATAAAAACGATGAGGTTTTTTCCACGGCACAGCTTAAAATGGGCAGCGGAAACTCGGGGTTGTTGGTTTCCGACGTTAAGAAGCAGCTCAAAAGTGCCGCAGAGAATATAGACTTTGCAATAATTGATGGTTCACCGGGAATAGGCTGCCCCGTAATTGCCTCTTTGAGCGGCGTTGATATGGTATTAATAGTGTCTGAACCGTCCATATCCGGTATCAGTGATATGGGGCGAATAATAAGGACGGCAAATAACTTTCAGGTTAAAATCGCCGTTTGTATCAATAAATATGATACTAATATAGACAATACAAAAAAAATAGAAGAATTTTGCAAAGAAAACAACTTATTTTTGGCGGGCAGAATCCCTTTTGATAAAGAGGCGGTAAAGGCAGTCAATAACGGATATACAATAATTGATACCGATTGTGCAGCCGGTAACGCCGTAAGGGGCGTTTTCGAAAAAGTTATTGGAATGATAAATGAAGCAGAAAGGTGAACAGTTGGACAGTTGGTTAGGGGATAGGGTCATCCGTCCTTACAACTGCTCTACAATAGTTGAACTACCGTTCAACTATCGTTCCACAACTGTTTAACAATGGTTCAACTATCGTTCAAACTATCGTTAAAAAAAGAAAGGGGATAAATAAATGAAAATTGCGGTAGCAAGTGAAGGAAAAAATGTAACGGAACATTTCGGTCATTGTGAAAATTTCAATATCTATGAGGCAAAAAATAATGAAATAATAAAAAGCGAATCCATCCCGAACCCGGGACATAGACCCGGATTCTTACCTAACTTCTTAAATGATTTAGGTGTTAATGTTATAATCTCCGGAGGCATGGGCGGTGGAGCCATTGATATTTTTAATGAAAAAGATATTGAAGTAATAGTAGGGGCAAGAGGAGATGCAAAAGAAAACGCAGAGCTTTATTTGCAAGGTAAGCTGAAGTCCACGGGTTCCGTGTGTCATCAACATCAACATGAAGGAAATTGTGAATAAATTATCGACAAACATAAATAAAAAGATAAGCTGACTAATAAGGGTTAGCTTTCTTTTTATTTTACGCGGAAGGCCATAGATTTATCGTATTAAAGAATTACTTTTTAGCAATATATTATATTCAGTTTCATTGTTTATCAATTATTTTATTCCTTTATATAACAGCGATAATTGGGGTTGTTGCCTCATGTTTTAAGATAATTTTTAAAGGGTTTTAATCTAATATGTAGAATATAAATAACATATAACTTAATTTAGGTGGTATTTTATTATTATGTTGGCTTTAGATATAAATCAGGGCGATTTTCGTTTTAAAAACATAGAAAAAGATGAGCTTAATTCCGTTCTGAAGCTTTATAATGAGAGTTTTGAATCAATGTTTGCAACTGGCATTGACAGGGACTTGTCATATAAAGATATTCAAGAAAAATATTTAGAAGTACTTATAAACAGCTATGAATTTTTTGCCGGTATCTATTTAAAAAATGAAGCAAACATTATTGGCGTTGTAAAAGGCAGGATAGATTATGAGGATAGCGAAAAGTTTTGGATTTCATCGTTTTTAATAGGCAAAAAACACAGGAACGAAGGCGTGGGAAGAAGATGTATAAATGCGCTGATTTCGTATATGAGTGAAACTTATGATGTAAAAACCGCATCCATAGGGGTTTTATCGAACAACTCATACGGCATCAACTTTTGGAAAAGCATGGGTTTCTACCATGATAGAACAATTAAGGAGTTTATCAGTTTCAATAATGCATTTGAAGATTTTATAATTATGAAAAGGGATATTTAAAGAAAAATGATATTTTAAATATTTTTTTGTTTTTTATTGGTATTTTTATATATGTTATACAATTATAATATGATAGAATGGTCAAGGGCAGTTTTAAACAAAACCGTAATAGAAACTTTTTATATATTTTATTATTTGGAAAGGGGGAAAAAAGTTGAGATTAAAGGATATTAAAAAAAGAATAAAAGCTGATGTATTATGTGGCGAAGAATTCTTGGATACAGATGTCCAGTATGCCTTCGGCTCGGATTTGATGAGTGACGTATTAGCCTATGTTAAAGGAAATACACTTCTTCTGACCGGGCTCACTAACCCTCAAGTAATAAGGACGGCAGAAATGGCGGATGTAGTCGCAATACTGTTTGTAAGAGGAAAGATTCCCGATCAGGATGTGATTGATTTGGCAATGGAAAATCAAATGGCGGTTTTAACGACAAAATATACATTATATACAACATCAG
>CAZMPR010000076.1:0-6862 GCA_964568265.1 uncultured Clostridiaceae bacterium
ACGGTACAAACCCCGCTTCGGCAGCCCTTGCAGGGTTTGATGTGCTTGAGGTTAAGTCTGATTCAAGAGGTGGAGTTGATATTGAGGAGCTAAGAGCTGCGGTCGGTAGCGACACAGCGGGCTTGATGCTTACAAATCCAAATACCCTTGGACTATTTGATGAGAATACTTGTGAGATTGCAAGTATTGTCCATGAAGCAGGAGGGCTTTTGTATTATGATGGCGCTAACATGAATGCCATAATGGGTATTTCGAGACCGGGCGATATGGGCTTTGATGTAATGCATTATAATCTCCATAAGACCTTCTCTACACCCCATGGTGGCGGCGGCCCGGGAAGCGGACCTGTCGGAGTAAAAAAAGAGCTTGTCGAATTCTTACCTGTTCCCACTGTCGAAAAAAACGGAGATAAGTATTACTTGGATTATGACAGACCCTACACCATTGGCAAGATTAAAAACTTCTACGGACATTTTGATGTTATGATAAAGGCTTACACTTATATTCTGTCAATGGGCGGCGAAGGATTGAAAGAAGCTAGCCAAAAGGCAGTTCTCAATGCAAATTATATGATGAATAAGTTGAAGGAAAAATACAACCTACCTATTGAGCAAATTTGCATGCATGAGTTTGTTTTGGGCGGCTTGAAAGACAACAAAAATGATATAGCGACGTTAGATATAGCAAAAAGGCTTTTAGATTACGGATACCACCCACCCACTGTATATTTTCCTTTGATAGTTGATAATGCTATTATGATTGAACCGACAGAAACCGAGAGCATTGAAACATTAGACGGGTTTATCGATACAATGGTAAAGATTGCAGGGGAAGCGGAAGAAAGTCCCAAGCTTCTGAAAGAAGCTCCACATAACACCCCTGTAAGAAGAATAGATGAAGTTAAAGCCGCAAGAGATTTGATATTGAAGTGGAAAAAAGAATAGTGAAGGGCCCCCGATTTTTATCGGGGGCTTTTCAAATTTTGAATAATGTATTTACCATAAGCCACATTTATCATTGCTATGTATTTAAACTATTGAGATAATTAAAGTATAAAAAGAGTAAACAGTTTTATTAAATAGGCAAAAATGCTTTGCATAAAAGTTTGCTTTGGTGGAGGCAGATAGCATGAAAAGTTACGGGTTGGTATTGGGAGGTGGAGGAACTAAAGGTTCTTATGAGATGGGAGTATGGAAAGCCCTTAGAGAGCTTGAAATACCAATTATCGCTGTAGCCGGCACTTCGATTGGGGCTTTAAACGGTGCAATGATTGTTCAGGACGATTACGACAAAGCGTATGAGTTGTGGACTAATATAAACATTAACGCGGTAATCAAAATGAATGAACAAGTATCGTTTGGGGACAAAAAATACGGGGTAGAAGAAATAGTTAAGTTAATAAAAGCCGCAATACAATCCGGGGGCTTGGATATAACACCGTTAAAACAGATTTTAAAAGAAAATATTGATGAAGATAAAATAAGAGAATCAAAAATAGAGTTTGGATTTATTACATTTTCATTGACAGACCTAAAACCTGTAGCTATATTTAAAGAAAATGTTCCGGAGGGAAAAATGGTTGATTATCTTCTTGCGAGCGCTTCACTACCCGTATTTAAACCATTGGAAATAGACGGAGTTAGGTTTTTAGACGGAGCTTTTTACGATAACTTACCCATATCACTTATTATTGAAAAAGATATACATGATATAATTACAGTTGATGTATCTGGTTTAGGATTTGTAAGAAAATATAAAGATGACAATATAAATGTAGTACAAATAAAAAACTCGGAGAGTCTGGGCTATGATTTAGAGTTTAATCCCGAATTGATAAAGAGAAACATAGAAATAGGATATCACGATACAATGAAAGCCTTTAATCATTATAAAGGCAAGAATTATTATCTTATTGATACACATAGCAAGATAGTATTTGATATTTCACAAATAAAACTTATTTATAGGCATCTTGGTATAGATTGGGATAAAAGATCAGTACCTCAAAATAAATTTTTAATCTACAAATTAATAAGAAATATAAAAAGATATTCTAATGTTAAAAAAATAATAAATTACTCGGATTTTATAGCGGCAGCGGCGGAAATAACGGCAGAAATATTGGAGATTGATAGAATAAAACCATACTCATTGGAAAGCTTGATATATGAAATTATTGAAAACTATAAAGCAAAAAAAGATGATATCGGGTTTACAGGCTTTTCAAAATATATTTATGAGAATGTCCTGCAGGATGATGAAGATTTTATAGAAAAAATAAAAAAGATTATCAGTGAAAGTAAGTTTGCAATTTTTTATAATATTGATATTAACGATTTATCCGAAAAAGCCATATTATATAGAAGGATTTTAGCGTTATCATTCCCCAGGTTATGTATTGCCAATATTTTTATAACACTGTTGAATTCACAATACCATTTCGATTCATAAATTACTAAGTACATGGGAAACTATAATTATTATAAAACCTTTTATAGTTTTTCTATTTTTGTAGAAAGATGATTTATTTTGTGTTAGAATTATATTGGTGTTTTTTTTGAATATAAAGCGTTAAGAGCAGGAAAATTTATAATAACTAACGGGGGAGAGTATGCAAGAACTTATTTTCGGTATTATAGGCGGAACTGCTTTACTTATGTTTGGTGTGGATATGATGGGTGCCGGGTTACAAAAGGCTTCCGGCGAAATGATGAGAAAAATGCTTTCAATATTAACTGATAAAGTTTGGGGGGCATTTTTAGTAGGAACTTTTCTAACCGCATTGGTTCAAAGCAGCACGGCGATTACCGTTCTTACTGTCGGGTTTGTTAATGCCGGACTTATGAAGTTGCCGCAAGCTGTCGGAATTATATATGGAGCAAATATTGGGACAACAATAACGGCACAATTGATGGCCTTCAGTTTTAAATTCAAACTCACGGAAATAGCGTTACCGGTATTGGGTATAGGTTTTGCTATCAGCCAGACCGCAAAAAACAAAACGCTTACAAGCATTGGCGATGCATTAATGGGTTTTGGTGTCATGTTTTTGGGTCTTAAAATACTTAATCAGGGAATTCCGTTTATGAGAGAAAATGAGACATTAAGATTTTTCTTTGAAAACTATGCATCAATTCCAATGATTGGTATACTGTTGGGAATGGTTGCCACGGCTCTTGTACACAGCAGTGCTGCAACTGTAGGGTTAGTTATAGTGTTAGGACAAGCAGGCCTGATAGATCTTAAAGCAGCAATTTGCATCATGTTGGGGGATAATATAGGCACTTGTATAACAGCCCAGATAGCAAGTTTGTCCGGCACAATAAATGCGAGGAGAACTGCATGGGCTCATACAATTTTTAATAGCGCCGGTGTTATTTTGGTAGCTGTTATCCTGCCATATTTTATAGTTCTAATAGAAAAACTCACCTTATTAATACAACCATACGGAGATATCGGTTCCCAGATTGCGAACTCGCATACTTTGTTTAATTTAATTACTGCTTTGGTATTTCTACCGTTTACAAAACAATACGTGAAAATACTTGAGACAGTGATAAAACCAAAAGGTTTAGATCATGAAACTCATACTATATACTTAGATAAGCTGCTGCTCGATACCCCTTCAGCCGCATTTCAGGCATCTATTGCTGAAATCATAAGAGGTGCTGAAATTGGTAGATTCATGGTATCAAATTTGATGGAGGCATTTTTTAACGACGATGAGAAGAAATTTGATTTAATATATAAGGATGAAGATACCCTTAATTTATTGCAAAAAGATATCACAATGTATATGATAGAAATTTCTAAAAGACCTTTATCGGATGCAGGTTCGATAATGGTGCCGGCTATGATTAACAGCATCAATAATATAGAGAGAATTGGAGATCACATAATAGACATTTCAAGACTTATAAAAACAAAAATAGAAAAAAATCTTCTATTTTCAGAAGCTGCCATGGATGAAATAAAACAATTGAAAGAGCTGGTTTTGTGGATGTATGATAATACAATAGTTACACTCAAAGAAAATAAAACCGAATTGATTCAATCGACCTCCGAGTTGGAGGATAAGGTAGACGAAATGTGCAAACAACTGGAAAAGTCACATATAAGAAGGTTGGAAGAAGGCAAGTGCTATGTTGAATCCGGTGTAGTTTTTCTTGATATTGTAGGTCATTTTGAGAGGATTGCCGATCATATAAATAAAGTAAGTCTATTATCAAAAGACGAGCTTCAGGGTGTTTTAAGAATAAACGGAAAAGCACCGGCAAGCTTGGATGATTGAATGATTATTTAGGAGTTAAGAATCAATAGTCATGAAAAGTAAATTCTTTAGTGCCTATTTTAATGGGGAACCCTTTGGACTGTTTTCAACTGTTCATATTATCTCATTAGCAACAATATTTATATTAAGCATATTGTTGTATATATTTTCAGATAAATTTAAAAGTGATAAAACAGATAGGTTTTTTAGGCATATGTTAGCCTATATTTTAATAGTCACCGAGCTGTCTTTTCAATTCTGGTGTGCTTATAACCAAGTATGGACAGTGGAATATAACCTGCCTTTTCATCTTTGTTCTGCCGCTACAATAATTTGTATTGTAATGCTGTTTAAAAAAAGTTTCAAAATATATCAACTGGCATACTATTGGGGCTTGGCGGGAGCAATGTTCGCCCTTCTTACCCCGGATTTAAGCGGCTATAATTACCCTCATTATGTTTTTTTCAAATATTTTATATTGCATGGTTTTATAATTTTTTCAGTTCTTTACATGACTTTTGTACACAAATATATTTTATCGTTTAAATCGGTATTGAATGCTTTTATAATCACAAATTTATTTGCCGTAATAGTTGCGCCGATAGATAATATAACAGGCGGGAACTATCTTTTTCTCTGCAGAAAGCCGGAAGTATTTACATTATTGGAATACTTCGGACAGTGGCCGTGGTATATCATCCCTATGGAGATTTTAGTTTTTTCTGTGTTTATTATTTTGTATATACCTTTTAGTTTAAAAAAAGATATTAAGGAGTATGAAGACCTTTAATATGAATCATTTATCTTTAAGGGAAAATATTAGATTATGAATATTGTTATACTGTTGACAAAAATTTAAAATAGCCATAATATATTATATAAATTGATGATTATATTAAACTCGTTGATGGGAAGCAAGTAAGTGCAAACACAAATTCAAAGAGAGCTGCCGATGGTGTAAGAGCAGTAATTATGCCTGTACAGAATGGGTCCCTGAGAATTTTTAGTGAAATAACAGTAGCTAATAACGGTTGCTTTACGTTACAAAAGCAAGGATATGAAGAATCTTATACAGATGAAGTATCTTTTATGAGGAGAAGCCAATGCTTCTTAAATTTAGGTGGCACCGCGAACAAATCGCCCTATAGGTTTTCTATAGGGTTTTATTATTTTTATTAAATATTGATGTGGAGGTAATAAAAATGGAAAACAAAAATAAAAAAATCTCTTTTAGCGGTATACAGCCTTCCGGAGATTTGACTATCGGTAATTATTTGGGAGCTATAAAAAATTGGGTAGCAATGCAGGAAGATTATGAATCCTTTTATTGTGTAGTAGATTTACATGCAATTACAATAAGACAAGACCCTAAGGAACTTAGGGCCAGAACATTGAAGAACTTGGCAATATATATGGCATCCGGCTTAGACCCTACCAGAAATACTTTGTTTATACAATCCCATGTGCCGGCACACAGTGAAGCTGCATGGCTCCTTAATTGTTTTTCATATACCGGTGAATTAAGCAGAATGACCCAATTCAAAGATAAATCGCAAAAAATAGGTGAAAGCGTAAGTGTAGGGCTTTTTACCTATCCTGTTTTGATGGCAGCTGATATATTGCTTTATGATACAAATGTAGTGCCCGTAGGTAATGACCAAAAACAACATGTTGAATTGGCCAGGGATATTGCCATAAGGTTTAATAATTTATATAGCCCAACTTTTGTCGTTCCCGAGCCTTTGATTGCAGATAACGGTGCAAAAATAATGGACTTACAAAATCCGGATAAAAAAATGTCAAAATCTGTGGATAATCCAAATGCCTATATTTTGATATTAGATCCGCCGGATATAATAAGAAAGAAAATAAACAGAGCAGTAACAGATGATATCGGTGCCGTAAATTATAGAGAGAACCAACCGGGAATAAGCAATCTAATCAGTATTTTAAGCACCGTAATTCATAAAAATCCGGAAGAAATAGAAAAGAAGTATGAAGGAGTGGGATATTCCAAATTTAAAGAGGATGTTGCGGAATCACTCGTAGAAGAACTAGCACCGGTTCAGAATCGTGTAAAGGAACTGCTGAATGATAAGACGTTTTTGGAAAAAACATATAAAGACAGTGCCGAAAAGGCAAATTATATAGCCAATAAAACTTTGAGAAAGATGCAGAAGAAGATTGGGTTGATATTAAGATAAAGATAATCGCCCCCACTGATTCCGTGGGGGTTATCACTTTTTTGGGTATTTTAGAATAATTGCCGTTATGCTATTTTGTATGATAATATTATCTATGTATGAAGAAAAAATAACACTAAAATTTAAAAGTATAAAGCCGTGGCTGCTTATTATCGGAAATGGAGGAGAATTTTGAAGCTATATTTAACAAGACATGGGCAAACATTGTGGAATTTGGAAGGAAGGTTTCAAGGGTGGAATGATTCGCCGCTAAGTGAAAAGGGTATATCAAATGCAGAGGCCCTTAGGGAGAGACTAAAGGATATAAAATTTTATGAGGTATATACAAGTCCCGTTGGTAGGGCTATGTCAACGGCACAAATCATAAGCGGTCTTAAGAAGGATGAAA
>CAZMPR010000077.1:0-6721 GCA_964568265.1 uncultured Clostridiaceae bacterium
TAAGAAGTATCACCTTGGAAGTACGCAATACGAACAAGAAAGCCATATATTTATATGAAAAGAATGGATTTGAAACTGCAGGGATAAGAAAAGGCTATTATTCTGACAACAACGATGATGCACTTATAATGTGGAAAAAAATATAACGAGCGCAGTTTGTCAATTGAGGGGAGACTATCGTCAATAATTTTGTTGGTAATTTTGTTTAACAAAATAATTTATTATGATATAATTATATTCGTTATTGGACTTAATAATTTTACAGGAGGATAAAGATGCTGCTCAGAGAACTGGAAATAGATGAACATGTTTTGACTTTAAATGATGAAAATGGCATGTTTATAATTGATATCGAGGGAAATGATGGTGAAAAGTTGTTTTCACGGGAGTATCAAGGTTACGAAGAGGTAAGGGAAATATTGGACTTAATTGTTAAAGAATATGAGGGCGAAGGTATAAATATTAAAAGGGTATTGGATATTTTAGAAACAAATAAGTAACAATATGCGGGCAGGTTTAAGATTCCTGCCTTTTATATTATAAGGCTTTATCAAAGATATTACCTTCTAATCGACTTAAAAAAGATTTCCCGGGTTTAACAGGAGGAGAAAGATGGGAAAAGATATCATTATATTAGCCATAGAGACATCTTGTGATGAAACATCTGCTGCGGTTGTAAAGGACGGTAGAGAGGTTTTATCCAATGTGATATCCACTCAGATAAATATACACAAAAAGTTTGGTGGGGTGGTTCCCGAAGTTGCTTCAAGGAATCACTTAGAGAATATTAGCAGTGTAATCGATATGGCAATGGGCGATGCAGGTACGTGTTATAAAGATTTGCATGCAATAGCCGTAACGTATGGTCCCGGTCTGGTAGGAGCCTTGCTTATCGGGCTTACCACAGCTAAAGGGCTTGCTTACGGACTTAACTTGCCTTTGATAGGAGTAAATCACATTGAAGGACATATATATGCAAATTTTATTGATCATAAAAATTTAGAACCACCGTTTGTATGTCTCGTGGCATCGGGAGGTCATAGCCATATTATAAAGGTTTTGGACTACGGTGTTTTTAAGGTATTGGGAATGACAAGAGATGATGCGGCGGGAGAGGCCTTTGACAAAGTGGCTAGAACATTGGATCTGGGTTATCCCGGAGGACCTTTGATAGATAAAATTGCAAAGGAAGGAAGAAAGGATTCTATTGATTTTCCCAGGGCTTATTTGGAGGAAGGAAGTTTTGACTTCAGCTTCAGCGGTTTAAAGTCTTCAGTTCTTAATTACCTGAATACAATGAAAATGAAAGGTGCGGAAATCAATAAAGCAGATGTGGCAGCAAGTTTTCAAGAGTCCATAGTGGATGTACTGTCAGATAAATTAATTGCAGCAGCAATATCCGAAAATTCATCCTATGCGGTTTTGGCCGGAGGAGTTGCAGCTAATAGCAGGTTAAGGGAGGCTCTTTTAGAAAAAGGCAAAGAAAACCGGATTGAGGTGCTATATCCAAGCCCCGTGCTTTGCACAGATAATGCAGCCATGGTCGGGTGCGTAGGTTATTATAAGTTTATTAAGAGCGAGACATCTTCTTTAAATATTAACGCCGTCCCGAATTTGAGGCTATAGCGTATCATAATTACGAAATCCAAACAAGTTTAAACATCGCTTAGCAACCCCCATTCTCCATAGAGATGGTCCAATTTATTTTTTAAATCTGTACCTTCGGTATTTAGTTCATGACATTTTATATGATCCGAAAATACTTCCGGAGATGACAATAATACATTTATATCTTTGATTCTTTTTTCAGTGTTATGGATCTCTGATTCCAAGTCTTCCAGTCTTTTTTCTCTTCTTCTAAGGGCTGCCTTTTTTTCTTTTCTTAATTCCCAATCGTTTTTACCTTCAGCAATTTCTGTATTATCGTTATCTGACACGTTTGCTTTTCCTTTTGATTCCCTGTTTTTTATATAGTACGAATAATCTCCATTAAAAACATTCATACTGTCTTCACCTAATTCAATAATTTTTGTTGCAACTTTGTTCAAGAAATACCTGTCATGGGAGATGAAAAGGACAGTGCCTGTGTAACTTGTAAGTGCTGCCTCAAGAACCTCCCTTGATTGCATATCCAGGTGGTTTGTCGGCTCATCCAAAAGTAGGAAGTTTGATTTGGAAAGCATTAGTTTTAAAAGCGATAGCCTTGATTTTTCTCCCCCACTCAAGACGGAAATTTCTTTAAAAACGTCTTCACCCTTGAATAAAAAGGTTGCTAAAGCATTTCTGAGATTGGCTTGATTTAGTTTTGGGGATGAATCCCATATTTCATCTATGATCATTTTATTATCATCCAAATCTTCTTGTTCCTGATCATAATAGGAGGGAACAATGGATGCACCGTATCTTATATTACCGGTATCAGGCTTTAATCTGCCTGCAATTATCTTTAGCAAAGTAGTTTTGCCTATCCCGTTAGGCCCTAATAAAGCTATCTTTTCTCCCCTATGAATATCGAAACTGATATCCTTGAATAGTAATCGATCAAAAGATTTCGAGATGTTTTCTAATTTCACCACATCATGGCCGCTTCTTTTCTTAGGTTCGAAAATAAAGTTCGGTTTTTTTATTGCAGTGTTCGGTCTTTCCAATCTTCCGATTCTTTGTAGCATCTTCTCTCTGCTTTCTGCCTGTTTGATGCTTTTTTCTCTATTATACTGTTTGAATCTAGCAATTATCGCTTCCTGACGGGCTAATTCTTTTTGTTGATTTTCATAATCTTTATATTGCTGTGCTTCTTCTTTTTCTTTTTTAAATGTATAAGCTGAATAATTACCCTCAAATTCCTTTAATATCCCGTTTTCGATTTCGAAGGTCCTATCAGTAAGATTATCTAATAAATATCTATCGTGAGATATAACCATAAGGATGCCTTTATAACCTTTTAAAAAATCCTCCAACCATTCGACAGATTCAATATCCAAATAATTAGTAGGTTCATCTAAAAGTAAAACATCATGTTTTCTAAGTAGTACCTTTGCTAATGCAATGCGAGTTTTTTGCCCGCCGCTGAATAAGCCTACTTTTTTGTTATAGTCGGAAGCGGTAAAACCAAGGCCTTTCAATACTCCTCTAACCATGCTTTCATAAGAAAACCCATCTGACATTTCAAATTTATGCTGTAAATCAGAATAAGTTTTCATCAGCCTACCCAAAACAGGATCTTGCGGTGACGAAGATAACTTACTGATTTTTATTTCCAATTGTTTAATCTGTCTTTCCACTGAAATGATATCATTAAATACCTTTAGTACCTCTTCCCATAATGTTACATTAGAGCGAAAGTCCAAAAATTGAGACATATATCCTATACTTTTATTTCCTGAGATATAGATTTCTCCGCTATCCCTTTCTATTTCGCCTTTGATAATTTTGAATAGAGTGGATTTCCCGGCTCCATTTGCGCCTACAACTCCTATTTTATCATTTTCGCGTACTGAAAAGGTAGCATTTTCAATGATTATATCAATCCCGAAGGACTTTTTTATTCCTTTAGCCGATAAAACAATCATATTAACCTCCAAGTTTTGATTACATTTTTAATTGTACCAAAAAAGATAAAGTTTTTGAATAGCATCATGGGGGTAAAAAACTGAAAAGCTTGCAAATACAGGCTTTTATCGGGATATTACTCATGATAAAAGAATGTTAAATATTTGACTTTTAAAGTAAGATATAATAAAATAAATTAACAAAAGTCAAAAGTAGCAACCAATCCGATTGAGGGAGATGAGATTATGGAGAGGTTTAGCAATATTTCTATGGCAGTTGTGAGAAGGCTTCCAAAGTATTACAGGCACTTAGGTGAAATAAGGAAGAGAAACATTAAGAGAGTATCCTCTCAAGAGCTCAGCAAAATTACAAGCTTCACTGCTTCCCAAATCAGACAGGATTTAAACTGTTTTGGGGGGTTTGGGCAACAAGGATACGGATATAATGTAGATGATTTGTATCATGAAATCGGTAACATATTAGGTTTAAATAAATTGTATAAAACGGTTGTAGTGGGAGCAGGTAATTTAGGTCAAGCGATAGTTAACTATTCTTTTTTTGAAAAAAGCGGTTTTATTACAAAGGGGATATTCGATATAAATCCAAAAATCATCGGGTTAAGTATTAGAGAAATAAAGGTGCATGATGTAGAACAGTTGGAAGACTTTATAAGGGATAACGGCATAGATATCGGCATAATCTGCACACCGAAGAATCAATGTCAAAAGGTGGCTGAAACCTTGTCCAAAGGTGGAGTTAAAGCCATATGGAACTTTGCCCCTTCGGATATAAAGGTGCCTGATGAGATTTTAGTAGAAAATGTCCATCTAAGTGAAAGTCTTTTTACTTTATCATATTTATTAAATGAAAAGGAAGAAATTGAGAAGAGCAAAAAGTTCTGACATTCTGAGGCATAATGATATGGGAGGTAGCACATGGAGGTTTATGCACTCATAGGCAGAAGTGGGACGGGCAAGAGCTATAAAGCATTTATGGTAGCCAAAGAAATGGAAACTGAATATATAATAGATGATGGTCTTCTTATTTGCGGTACTCGCGTAATAGCTGGCAGATCGGCAAAAAAGGAAGGCACAAGGATTGCTGCCGTTAGGAGAGCCTTGTTTAAGGATGAAAAACATAGAGACTCTGTGAAAAAAGCAATTTCAGAGTTGAAGCCTGAGAGGGTCCTTGTGATTGGAACCTCTTTTAAAATGGTGGAGTTGATTGCTAGGGCGTTGGATTTGCCATATCCCTCCAAGCCCATTTATATAAATGACATTTCAACTGACGGTGAAATCGATAAAGCCGTAAGATCAAGACGGGTAGACGGAAAGCATGTAATACCCGTCCCATCTGTTGAAATAAAGAAGGACTTTTCCGGGTATTTTATTGATTCACTAAAGATTTTTAAGAAGAAGGAAAAATCGACAGATATTATGGAAAAAACAATAATAAGGCCTACCTTCAGTTATCTGGGGAAATATGAGATTTCAAAGAATGCACTGAATCGGATAATAGAGATTTCCATTCAGAATGTGGATGGAATCGAAAAGATAAAAAAGATAAGAATTGATAATAGTATCGAAGGCGTCATAATAACTATAGAATTGACTGTTAACCTAAATAGAAGAATTGACTTAGTATTGACTGAAGCACAAAAACAATTGGTAGAAAAAGTTGAGTATCAGACGGGGCTTAATGTGGAGCAGGTTAATGTATGGGCTGTAGGTGTACAATGGTGATAAGATGAAAAAGGAAAACAATATAATAATAAATGAAATTGAGAATGGGTTGTTTCTTGAAAACGTGGACGATTTTGATGCAAAACATATTTTCGAATGCGGACAGTGTTTCAGGTGGGGGAAAGAGGAAGACGGAAGCTATACCGGAATTGCATATGGCAAGGTTATAAATGTAAAGTCTGATTACGAGAATAAAGAAGTGACTATTCTAAATACCGATATGGATGAATTTCGAACTATTTGGTTCGATTATTTTGACTTGGGAAGGGATTATAGCAAAATAAAGATAAAATTATCCGCGGACCCAATAGTAAAAACTGCAATCGGATACGGTGAGGGTATAAGAATACTTAAACAGCAACCATGGGAAGTTTTGGTATCCTATATCATATCGGCAAATAATAGGATACCTATGATTTCAAAAAGTGTAAATATTTTATCCGAGTTGTACGGACAAGCCATTGAATATAACGGAAAAGTATATTATACATTTCCCAATCCGAATAGGCTTTACAATGCGGATATTTTAGATATAGAAAAATGCAGAGCCGGGTTTAGATGTAAATATATAAAAAAAGCCGTGGAAATGGTTAAAAGCGGTGAGATAGATTTAAACGACATTTCAAAAATGAAAATTAGTGATGCAAGAAAAGAACTGATGAAAATTCCCGGGATAGGCATAAAAGTGGCGGACTGCATTTTACTGTTTTCCATGCAGAAACATGAAGCATATCCGGTGGACGTTTGGGTGAAAAGAGTTACAGAACATTTCTATTTTAATCGCAGTGCAAAGGTTCCTGAAATATATGAATTTGCAGATAAAAAGTTTGGCAATTTAGCCGGGTTTGCACAGGAGTATTTATTCTATTACGCCAGGGGTTTAAAAATCGGTAAGAAATAGGGGGAGAGAACTTTGGTTATACTTGGTGCATTGTCCAATGCAATGGCAGTTTTGATAGGCGGCACTATAGGGTCGGTTATGAAACGGGGATTGCCGAAAAAATATGGTGATGCAATTATACAAGCCCTTTCGGTATTTACCTTCGGTATGGGTATAATGTTTTTTCTCAAATCAAAAGAAATAATGGTTTTGGTAATAAGTCTGGCACTGGGAACTTTTTTGGGAGAATGGATTGACATAGAAAAGAGATTGGAAGGCCTCGGTGACAGCATACAAAGAAGAATGAAAAATGTTGGAGGTAATTTTTCCGAAGGTTTTGTTACCGCTAGCTTAATCTTTTGTGTCGGCTCTATGGCTATAATGGGTGCCATGCAAAGCGGTCTCGCGGGTAATCATGAAGTTCTATTTGCAAAATCCGCTTTGGATGTTATTGCATCATTGATATTTGCATCCGCCATGGGAGTAGGCGTGGCTTTTTCTTCTGTAAGTGTGCTTGTTTATGAAGGCGGTTTAAGCTTGGCTGCCGCTG
>CAZMPR010000078.1:0-217 GCA_964568265.1 uncultured Clostridiaceae bacterium
ATAAATTAGATGGAAAATCATATACGCTGATAATTGACGGAATAGCCCAAACCTATGCCGGTCAGTTTATTTATATGCCGCTTTCTGAATTTAATAAAATGTTTGGAATACCAAAGGACAGTTATTCCGGTGTATTCAGCAATGAAATCATCGATTATATCCCAAGTGAGCTATCGGGCGTTAAAGATTTAAAAAGCATGATAAACTCAATGGATGA
>CAZMPR010000078.1:227-6622 GCA_964568265.1 uncultured Clostridiaceae bacterium
ATCATGCCTATGATGATGGTGGTAGTCGGCTTAACCGTTATTGCCTCAATCATAGGTGTGATTGTAATTTATCTTGTCACTTCTCTTACAATAGAAGAAAGCCGTGCATCAATTTCGCTGCTAAAAGTATTCGGGTATCGCAGCAAAGAGGTAAAAAGGCTGATCCTTGGCGGCACCGCATCTGTTGTAGTTGCAGGATTTTTACTGGGCATACCTGTAATGTTGATTTCTGCCAATGCTTTATACAGCTATTTGGGGGAAATGATAAATATTGCATTGCCCATGATGCTCAGCCCAAAGCATGCTATTATCAGTTTCATTTTGATATACGCAGTTTATGAGTTTACAAAGCTATTATGCGGCAAAAAGCTTGCAACAATACCAATGAGTGACGCGTTAAAGGCGGGTACAGAATAAAAGTTTCATTTAAAGTTGTGTTGTCAACGGGAAAAAGATAACAGCTTAGAAATTATACAGCCTTACACTAGCCTGCATCTCTGTTTTTACAATAGATTTAAATCCTGCGTAATAATTAAATTAACCTAACTTCGATATATGTTATACTGAAATTGTAACTGAAGGAATTTTATATTTATAACCAGCAAAAATTCACTTTATCAGTTTATTAAATCCTGACAGAACAATATAAGCAGTTTTTAAATAAAATGTCTATTAGGTGAATTTATATTTAATATGAAACGGAGATAAATGCATGAAAAAATATTACTTTATTTTTTTAGTCATTTCCCTAACGCTTATCTTTTCTATACCTGTATCAGGGGCAAATGAAACGGCTCAACCTATTATAAAACAAATATCTCTCGGATTGGCGGTGGATGAAAACGGCATCTTATGGGGTTGGGGCGATAACTCTACAGGTCAGCTTGATGATATCGCAAGCGGAAACCGTCTTTATCCATGGACAGGTCCTTATCAGACCACCCCAATAAAGCTGATGGAGGATGTAGCTGCTGCTAGCGGCGGAAGATATACTTTTGCCCTTAAAACCGATGGTACTCTTTGGTATCGCGGACAAGGCAAAAGTTGGACAAGGATTTTGGATAATGTGGCCTCCATCAATCAGGGCAGCGGTGAATACGCAGCTATTAAAACCGACGGCAGTCTTTGGCTTTGGGATGATAGCAGTTTAGGCCAACTTTCCACCGATGGTACAAATAAGGATTACTCTGGAATACTGGTCAAAGTAATGGATAATGTAAAGGATATCTCTCTAAACGGACATATATTAGCCGTTAAAAATGACAATACTCTCTGGGCCTGGGGTATGGATAACTTCGGTGCTTTAGGCACTGGTCAGACTGATAGGGTGAAAGATGAAATAACCACCCAATGTGGTGAACCAATCAAAATCTTAGATGACGTAGTCAAAATAGCAACGGGCTGCAATAACTCCTTTGCTGTGAAAACGGACGGAAGTCTGTGGGCATGGGGCCTAAACATCAATGGCGAATTGGCTGATGCAAGCCTTCATGATATTATAAATAACAATGGTTACTACATACAATCTGTACCCGCACAGGTTATGTCTGATGTGACTGATGTAGCATCGGGGCACGGCACAACCTATATTATAAAGAATGACGGAACATTATGGGCTTGCGGGGCAAACCAATTCGGCGAAGCCGGAGCCGGAGATGCAGACGAAAGCGCTATTGAACCGATACAGATATTAGATCAAGTAGCCCAGGTAAAAGCCGGAGATTGCATCTGCTATGCTATTAAAAAGGATGGCACCTTATGGGCTTGGGGCAATAACGGTAAAGGTGAACTGGGGTTCTTCGGCGGGGATGGATGGAGCCCCCTCGGTCCCCAACAGATGAGTCCAAGGAAAGTCTTTTTTTCTGATGGAATACCTTCATCCTTGGAGGGGGAGATATTAATAACACCTGACGTTACCGATATACTAATAGACGGTAAATCAGTTCCCCTGCCTGTACTAATGAGTTATGATGATCAAGGCGGTGGCACCACTTATGTGCGCTTACGCGACTTGGCTTATTCATTAGATGGCACCCGCTCTAATTTTAATGTTAAATATAACGATAAAACAAATATCCCTTCGATTTATATAGGCAGCTATATGCCTGTCGGCGGTGAGACAATTCCGCCGGATATAGACGAACAAACAGCAAAGATAAGTCGCAGCATATTTGGGAGCAGCAGCACCTTGGAAGTTGAATACTATCACACTATCACCGTAATAGATGCCAAAGGCGACTCACACATTTATGTCAGATTGCGTGATATGGCATCCAGCCATTATTTCGATGTAAGATGGGATGGACGGCAAATTATCATTGAAACCGGCACATGGTATACGTGGAGCGAGGCAGAAGACTTACAGCAAAAGGAGAAAGAATTGAAGAATAAAATATCACTCCAATTCGAAACTAAAGCACTTGATTATAAAAAGCTGCCCTTGCTTGATGAGTCTAAGGTAACACAATATATCGGCGAAGACAAATCCGGCTGCATCACACAGGGCTTTTATAAGGCAAAGTACAATACCGGCAACGATATCACAGATTATTTTACTTACGGTTATGATGATATAGGTTGTTATTCATATATCAATATTGACGGTCTCAAATATGATTTGGGATGGATGACATATGATGGTAACAATGATAAAAAGTTACTGCTATGGACTTACGGCATAAAAGAAACGGATATAAACTCAGAGACGCCGATTTATAAAGTGCAAAGACTTTTCGGACTTTCAGCACCGACAACCTCCTACCTAACCATTGAAAACAATGTACCATATATTCTTTTCGATACCCCGGGTTGGGGCGAAGAATATGACCTTGACGGCGATGGGGTACCGGAAAGTATTGCCAATGCCGGTACAGGAATTTGGCAGGATTATGTTATCTACGAGTGGTTACCGGGTGGTAAAACCATCAGATATACAAGACCGGCTGATGTCCTAAACTGCGATGTTGTAACATATTTTGCCGACAAAAATCTGTTTGCCGCGTATACTTATGACCAAATAGAAGGAAAATTCGGTTCCGAAATCATGTATAGGTATAAAGACGGGAATTTGATAAACATACAATAGAAAAGCTTCACTAATGTCCCCAAAACATGCCTTATCGCAGTGTTGTTACTCCACCTTCCTCTGCCCGGTTAAAAGCAAAATAGTAGATTGACTTTATTGTCACAATATCCTGTGTTCACCCTGTTTCTACTATACCAATTCAAAAATATCGGGTTAGGATGGCTAAATCAACTGATAAGACAACCCATGCTCGGTACAATACCACATTAGCATTCCTCTTCCAAAGCGCGGAATACGCACTTGCAAATCCCATTCAGGATACTGTTTACGAAGCATAATACTATCTCCTGTCAAAAGGGCAACAAAACTAATATAGTGTGATTTATTCATTTCATGTTCTGTAGAAATAAAATATTCATTTTCTATGTTTTCTACAGTTAATTTTTCTGCATCGGAAGCCTTTTTAGGCGTCAGCGCTTGCAGCTTTTTACCACAGCATGATATTGCAGCCTCTGTTGTGCCGACCAGTAGATTCCCGCATAATGGGCAGACATAAAATTTTGACTTTTTCATATTGCCTCCTTTTAAATCATTCTCATCCAGATCCCCGGAAAGCAAGTTTTCCAGATTTACACCAAAAATATCAGATATATTAGGTAATAGCGATACATCCGGGCAGCCTAATCCTCGTTCCCATTTTGATACAGCCTTATCACTAATATTCATACGCTCAGCAAGCTGTTGCTGCGTCAATTTCTTCTCTTTTCGTAAAGTATATATTAATCTTCCAATCTTTTCGCAATCCATTTTATCCACCTCTCAGCTATAGTTTAATGAAATGCAACGATTTTTACAATAAACTCACCGTAGAGTTTTAAGGGCATTTTTTATTTAGCCTTTCGGTTTTCATAGCCGGGTATGCTCAAATAGGTCAACATCAGGATGCTTTTGAGCTTTATAATATTAGCCACCAACACATTAGGCACCATATATAATATCAAAAAATGTTTACTATAAACATCAACATATAAATGTCGCAGTGTTAATATGGATAGAACAAGGGTCACAAGATTTTATAAAAGCATATTAATTTCACGATATAAAATCAGTAGTTTTTCCAAAGTTAAGAACTAGTAACGGAGAAATGAAATATCATATCAATGTATACTTCACTTTTTACTGTTTTAATAGGAATTTAAAAAGCCGTTCCTAGATCCACACTAAAAAGTTTAAAAATAAATGCTAGCATGTATATGAAATATTACGATAAGTCAATTGAAAAGGGTTGGTTTGAAATTCTGGCTATATATATTCATTTATTATTAAAAGTAAAAGGTCTTCTATGCAAGTAACAGGCCTATATCCTACTTGTCCCTCTTTCCTTTCTTATAAATTGCTGCAATAACCACCACAGCTATGCAAAGCATAATTATTATTGATGCCGGATTGATAGTTTATTTTTGCGGCGGAACAACAGTTTTATATTCGTCGTTGTTTTCAGATTCTTGGCTAAGAGTGTCATCATTCACATTTTCGACTGCTGCCATATTAATAGCCGGTATATCAATCCCAGTTAGAGCTTCTCCACTAGGGTAAACCGGATAAATGCTTATATGACTGCCATCATCCAAATCTAACCTTGCTTCAACTCCGTCAATACTAAACTCCGAATGCTCTCCATCAGAGTTGACAAAGCACTTGATCATCGCGGCATCCATTTTCAAACCATCGGTTGCATCATCAGGAATAATAATGGATAAATTTGATTTATCTAAGCCATCAACACAATAGGCACCATGTGCAATACCAAAAATATTTTTACTTTTATCTTTCTGATAAACGGATGCTAACATATAATCTCCGACTTGTGGAAGTTTATTGTCGAAGCCAATATAGTGAAACTTATCCAAAGGGATCACAGCAATCTCCGGCTTCATTTGGGGTAAATCCCAGCCCCTAGTATTTATGACAGTATCACTTACCGTAATAGTGCAAAAATCATTCTCTACACTGCTCACTTCTCCGATTATTAATGCATCATGGTCATTATGCATGAGTCTATAGACTGGATCAGCAGCATAGACTGAAAATGGTGATAATACAATCACAGCTATTACCAATATTATAAGCATAATATTTCTCATTAAAAACATCTCCCCCCTTATTAGTAGCTAATAATTTGTGAACAACAAATATACAAATTGAGGATTAAGTCCACTCCTCAGACAATAGGAACTCACGTATATTCATATGCTTTAGCCCGTCTCTGCTCATATCGAATTCATCATACGATACAACATACTTAGGAAAGTTGTCCCTAATCGTACTATATGCTCCGAATTCACGCCGGATCGTTTCATCGGATGCCAGCAAATAAGCCACCTGAACGTAGAGCTTCTGCATTTGCTTTTCAGCAATAAAATCAATCTCTTTTTCTTCTGCTTTTCCAACGGTAACCTTGTATCCTCTCCGCAGGAGTTCTATGTATACGATGTTCTCAAAAATGAGGTTTATATCCTTCATATTTCCGCCGAAAACAGCCTCCCTGATTCCATGGTCGGCAATATAGTACTTTTCATTGATTGCGAGAATCCTCTTCCCCTGCAAGTCTTGCCTGCGGACACGATAAAACAAAAAGGCATCTTCGCAAGCCTTAATGTAGTTTAAGATTGTTTCCGGCGCGACAGTGCGCCCCTCACTTTTAAGATATTTTGAAATCGCTGTAGCGGAGAAAGTCGTTCCGATGTTTGCCGTAATGTATGCAATGATACGCTCCAACAGGTCAACGTCACGGATGCTGTTGCGTTTTACAATATCTTTAAGGACAACGGAGTTATAGAGGTCTTGCAGGTACAGACGGCTCGGCTGCTCGGCATAGCGGAGGTTGCTCAGGTATGGCATCCCGCCGTCGGTAAGGTATCGGGTAAACATAGCTCTCGAATCTGTATCAGGAAAAACGGTATGATACAGCTCCGAGAATTCTGCAAAAGAAAAAGGATAAATCACAAATTCAACATATCTGCCGGCAAGGTATGTGGCCAACTCTCCCGAAAGCAGCTTGGCATTTGAGCCGGTGATATAGATATCACAATTAAATTCAACTCGAAAGGAATTGATGCACTTTTCCCAATCAACGACTTCCTGAATCTCATCAAAAAAAAGATATGCTTTCCCGGAGATACCCTTCACCCGCCGAGTGACCTCTTCATGCAGTGCCCCGGCATAACAAAGGTGTGCGTTGCTCATATTCTCAAAGTTGATAAAAATAAATTGATCTTCATTTACACCTGAAACAACCAACTCTCGCTGAATCAAATCCAGCATGACGGACTTTCCGCTTCGGCGGATGCCGGTTAAAACTTTAATAAGC
>CAZMPR010000079.1:0-6586 GCA_964568265.1 uncultured Clostridiaceae bacterium
CATCCGAAGCCATGGCTTTTATTCTGCCGTTCTTTAATGCATCCGCCATATCATCTTCATTTACCGTGCTTCCTCTACCCATATTTATGAAGCAAGCATCTTTTTTCATCACATCAAAATATTTTTTATCAATAAGACCCGAGGTGCTTTTTATGCTGGGAAGAAGATTAATTATATAATCACTTTCTTTAAAAACTTCAGCCATCTCCTCCTGAGGATAGACTTTATCAACGTATTCCGATTCTATTATATCCCTCTTGACACCTAAAACTTTCATTCCCATAAATTTTGCTTTTTTGGCTATTTCCATACCGATACTTCCAAGACCAATTATTCCCAACGTAGCACCGTATATCTCACCTTGACTGATTTTTCTTTCCCATTTCCCCTCGCTTTTATTTCTCATCATAGTATGCATATTCCTGGCAAGCATTATCATTACGCATATAGCATATTCCGCCATATGTATTTTATGAATTCCCCTTCCGTTAGTGAGAATAATGCCCCTTTTTTTAATCTCTTCTATAGGATATGTTTCAATTCCCGCGCTTAATGCTTGAATCCACTTAACTTTTTTTGCTTTATCCAAGGTTTCTTTATCTAATTTAAATGTTATCAATATGTCTGCGTCCTCTATTTCTCTTTCCATTTCCGCTCTATCTGTGGATGCGACAAAACTGTAATCCTCAAACTTACTTTTCAAATAATCTAAATATCTTTCCTCCATTTTATGATAAATCAATACTTTGGCCATCTCAAATCTCTCCTTTCCTTTTCACCGTTAAAATTAATATAATTTATTATCCTAATTAAAAGTTATAAAACTTAAACTTTCATAAGATAGATATACTGTACTTATATTCTTATTTGCTAAAATCATAGTTATTGTCATTATCAAAAAAAGACAATTGCTCAAATTTTGTATCGCTAATATTTGATAGTGACAATCCAATTAAACGGATCTTCTTTTTTATTACATAATTGTCTAATATCTCAAAGGCCGCTCTTTCTATTTCCATAGAACTCCTTATATGCTCTTTTAAGGTTTTACTCCGTGTATAACCTTTGAAATCCTCTGTTTTTATTTTAACAGTAACAGTTTTTGCATAAAGGGATTCTTTTTTTAAATTTTCCTGTATCTCAAAAGAAAAATCTTTTAATATACTCTTCAATAAAGTTCTGTCTGTAGTATCAAAATCAAAGGTGGTCTCCCTTCCAATGGATTTTACTTCCCGGCTGCTGCATACTGCTCTATTATCTATTCCTCTTATTCGATCGTGTATCTCAATACCGTATTTACCGAAATAGTATACCATTTCTTCTTCCGTTAGCTTCAACAGTTGGTTTATCGTATATATGCCTATTGAATTCAGCTTTTTTATGGATTTTTCTCCGATTCCGTGCACTTTTTTAACTGGCAGGGGTTTTAAAATCTCCGGCACCATATCTTCCTCAATAATCATTAAACCATTAGGTTTATTCCAATCTGATGCTATCTTGGCTAAAAATTTATTATAGGATATTCCGGCAGATAAGGTAAGATTATATTTCTCTTTAATTCTTTTTTTAATAATATTTACTATATTAATGGGGCTCATTCTAAGCTCACTGATATCAAGATAAGCCTCATCTATAGAGACTGGTTCAACAGCATCGGTTATAGATCCCAAGATATCAAAAATACCTTTAGAAATTTGACTATATCTTTTATGTCTTCCCGAAAGAAAAACACCGCCTGGGCAAAGCTGTTTAGCCATAAAATATGGCATAGCCGAATGAACTCCGTATTTTCTGGCTTCATAGGAGCAAGTGCTTACAACAGATCTGGCACCTTCTCCACAAACTATAACCGGTTTTCCCTTCAATTTCGGATTATCCATTTGTTCCACTGATGCGAAAAAAGCATCCATATCAACATGGATAATTGTTCTTTTTTCCAAAGCACTACACCCGCAAATAGATTTTTCTTTTAATATCAGTATACTAAATTAGCCCCTATCGTACAACAATATGCGAAAAAGCTTATGAAAAAAACGGCTTTCGCCGTTTTCTCAAATTAAATTTTATCACTATTTATAAAATACATGGTTTCCTATACGTGTTACATAAGTTTTATTCTTTACTATCCAGTTTCCCGCTGCTTTATCGGGGTTGAAAAAATGTGTGCAGGATCCGACAGGTCTGGAACCGTTAAAGGCTTCTTTAGCAGCTTTTATACTGTCTTCATTTGGATTATTGTATATGGTCCCGCTTGCAACAGGTGAAAATTGAGGTATTCCTTCCCAGTAATCAAATATCACACCTTTAACCGTATTCGGGTAATCCTTAATACTCTTTCTGTTCAGTATTACATTACCTACGGCAACTTTACCCAAATAAGGCTCTGCCTCAGCCTCCGCGTGAATAATTCTTGACATCCAATAAATATCCTCGGATGAATAAGAAACTGCGGCGGCTCCCCTTGATGCGGAATCCGCATTATAAAGATTTGTCTGCGTAATGGGCCCCGCTATGCCATCACCTGTCAACCCCTTTGATTTTTGAAAACTTATAACTCCGCTGCGGGTTTTGCTGCCGAATATTCCGTCAGCTTTTCCCACGGAAAACCCCTTACTGTTAAGAGCGTTCTGTAATTTAGTTACTTCACTACCCCTGCTGCCTTGCACTAAATAAGTAGATGCATTAACCAGCCCAAGCTTATTTAATGTCCTGTATCCTGCAATTCCGTCTGATACTAAGCCATAGTCTTTTTGATATTTTTTAACTGCACTTTTTGTTAAACTTCCATAATAACCTGTTGAATTAAAATTTGCGTATGATATGCTTTTGAGCTTATTTTGCAGCAAATATACTTCGCTTCCTCCTATTCCTTCTTTTAATAGACTATCGGCAAAAACACCTGTAGATAAAATACCGATGCAACCAGTTATAATGACAGCACCTGTAATTTTACTTAAAGTATCCTTCATTAAGTAATCCTCTCCTTCTAATATTGCTTCCGAAGTTAGCTGACGGGTTCGGGAAAGAAGGTTCCCTACCAAAGCTTATGCTTTTGGATTAGCCCCAACTGTGGTTCCTCCGTACCCGGCAATACCGGGATTCAGCACGGCTGTTTAGTTTACATAACATTATAGACTGCATGTCCTAATATGTCAAAAATGATTCATAACCGCTGGACCCCTCAGTTTCCTAAGAAGACCAAGGTTTATTATTTTATATAACCACATATTACCAGAGTTTTTATAAACAAAAAAGTTCTTCTTACCAAAATACTGTGAAATATATATACTAACTACCGGTCCGATGATAGAATATGAATAAGCAAAACTACATTCATAGCTATAGCTGAAAGGAGGCTATTTATGGATACAGAGTTTGATGTTGTTGTAATAGGCGGGATTAATTGCGATATAACTGGGAAATCTTTTGAAGGAATTGTATCCGCAACTTCCAACCCGGGAACAGTAAAAATAACCTCCGGCGGTGTGGCCGGTAATATTGCACAAAACCTCTCATTACTTGGTGTTAAAACTGCGCTCTTAAGTTCAATTGGAAAGGATGAGTTCGGAAAATCCCTGATAAGTAATTTAAGAAACAAAGGAATCAATACCGAGCATATTTTGACATCCCATGAAAATGCAACGGGTATCTATCTTGCAATCTTAAATGAGGTTGGCGAATTGAATCTGGGATTATCAGATATGATTATAATCCGTGAAATAAATGTAGATTATTTAAAGAAAAAAAGCCATATATTGAAAAGCTGTAAATATATTATATGTGATACAAATTTGGATAGGGAATCCATATTGTTTTTAATCGAATTTGCAAACCAAAACCGAATCCCAATATGCGTTGAACCTGTATCTGTTTCCAAATCAAAAAAACTAATAGGAATATTAGACGGTATAGATATTATTACGCCTAATAAGAACGAGCTTTTTTCATTGGCGGAGTTGAGTCATGATAATGGTGATATTAAACATACGGCCTCCTCGCTTTTAGAAAAAGGAGTGAAGAATATAATACTCACTTTGGGCAGTGAAGGCCTTATGTTAATTAATAAGGAAGGTATAAAAAAGTTTTCAAGCTTTAAAGCCGATATAAAAAATGTTACCGGAGCCGGTGATTCCTTGACTGCCGGATTGATATACGGTTTATTAAAACATGAAAATCCGGAAAAAGCATGCAAATACGGCCTTGCTGCTGCAGCACTGACTATATCATCGGAAAGTACAGTAAGCAATAGGCTTAGTATCGAAACCATATCAAATATGATTAGTTATTCTTAGCTGATATGATAACATGCTCTAACAAAACAGCCGTGGTTACAGAACCTACTCCTCCCGGAACAGGTGTTATATAAGATGCTTTTTGTGAAGCGGGTTCATAATCCACATCACCGCACAATTTACCTTCTCCGTCCACATTAATGCCAACATCAATGACTACAGCCCCGGTTTTTATAAAGTCACTCGTAACAAATTTTGCTTTTCCAATGGCTGCTATTAATACATCCGCATCCGCTGATACTTCGGAAAGGTTCGCAGTTTTAGAGTGGCAAATTGTTACAGTGGCATTTTCTTTCAAAAGCATCATACTGAGTGGTTTTCCTACAACCATACTTCTTCCTATTACAATTGTTTTTTTCCCTACCAAATCAATTCTATATCTCTTTATTATTTCCATCACGGCTGCAGGAGTGCAAGGTGGAAAGCCTGAAGAATCTCCTTCAAACACTTTGGCTAAGTTCAAAGGATTCATACAATCTATATCCTTTTTCGGATTTATCATATGCTTGATTACATTTTCGTCCAAATGTTTGGGTAAAGGTCTGAAAATCAATATCCCGTGTATATCATCATCGGTATTTAATAACTCCAAGGCCTTAGCGAAGTCCTCAAATGCTACGTTACTGTCTAATTCAACTACTTTACTTTTAATATCAACCTTTTCACAGCTTTTTAATATGCCCTTTTCATAAGCTATATCATCGACCTTATTGCCTACCCTTATAATCCCGATTGCAGGTATTGTGTTTTTACTTCTCAAAACACTTGACTTTTCTTTTATCTCGTTTAAAAGTGTTTTTGCCAATTCTCTGCCATTTAATAATTCCGCCACTTTTACACCTCCTTTCGATATATAAACCATCATTATATATTAATCTAATTTTTATCTATAAAGCTTCTTTTTCTTTGGACTTTAATCTTTTAACCGTTTGTATTATATTCTCATGCTCTACAGTTTTTGAATCATACCTTCCTATCTTAAAAGCCAATTGGACGGAAAACCCCATAGTAAATGCCGTTATCAAAGTACCTATACCTACCGGACCCCCTAAAAGATAGCCGATAGCTAAAACTGTAATTTCAATAGTGCCTCTTATAAGCCATACCGGTCTATCCAGCTTTTTAACCAAACCTTCCATCAAACCATCTCTCGGTCCCGCTCCCAATTCCACCTTTAAATAAAAATAAGTCGCCCAACCGATGGTGAGTATTCCAATAACCAATAACGCCAGTCTCCCGATAAAACTCCCGGGTGTTCTGATTAAACCCGTGTTATCAATAATATCAATAAAAAAACCTATAAAGTACATGTTCAATATACTTGCTATTCCCGGAATTACACCTATAAAATATGATGCCGCCAATACAAATAAGCCAATCAGTTGTGAACCCTGACCGAAGGTTATAGGGACATAATTTATAACCCCTAAGTTAAACGTATCCCAAGGACTGGTGCCTAAATTGGAATACAACATCTCAATTATGCCCAATGCATATAAAAATAAACCGAAAAAAGTCTGAGGCATTTTTTTCAAGATTACGAACCATTCTTTAGAATGTTCCACCAAATCACTTCCTATATTTAATATTCAATACCTTCATTTTATACTATTTCATTTTTTTATACTATAAAAAGAATTACCAATTATGAAAAGTATTCTAAAGGCTTTGCCGATAACATCCGGATAAGATGCTTAAAGCAAAGCCTTTAAATCTTCATTCTTTAATTCTGTGTCAAAGATATCTATCTAAAACAATCAATTAAACACTTAGAGTCTACATTTTCTTTGCTATATATTCAACTAAATCGACAGTTCTTCTTGAATAACCCCATTCATTATCATACCATGCCATTACCTTTGCCATTTTATCACCGATTACCATAGTTGATAAAGCATCTACTATGGAAGAACGATTATCGCCTTTATAATCCATGGAAACTAACGGCTCATCGGAATAACCTAAAATGCCTTTAAGTTCATTCTCTGAAGCATCTTTCAGTGCACTGTTTATTGATTCTACGGAGACTTCTTTTTCAAAGCAGCATACAAGATCTGTTATTGAAACGGTAGGCGTGGGTACCCTGAGGGATAACCCGTTCAGTTTACCGTTCAGTTCCGGCAAAACCTTCCCTACAGCCTTTGCCGCTCCGGTTGTCGTTGGTATTATGGATTCGGCTGCCGACCTGGCCCTCCTCAAATCTTTATGTGTTTTATCAAGAATCTTTTGATCATTGGTATAAGAGTGAACGGTGGTCATAAATCCGTTAATTATGCCAAATTTTTCCTGCAGCA
>CAZMPR010000080.1:0-763 GCA_964568265.1 uncultured Clostridiaceae bacterium
CTGTTCCGGTATAGAGAATTATTCCAGACATATCAGCGGCAGGGCACCCGGCAGCTCGCCTTATACACTTCTGGACTTTTTCCCGAAAGATTTTCTGATGATAATTGATGAGGCACATGTTACAATACCCCAAGTTAGGGGGATGTATTTCGGCGACAGGTCCAGGAAGGAAAACCTTGTAGAATACGGCTTCAGATTGCCTTCCGCATTGGATAACAGACCGCTAAATTTTAATGAATTTGAAAGCAAGCTGAATAATGCAATTTTTCTCAGCGCAACACCGGCCAATTACGAATTGGAGAAAAGCAGCAGAGTTGTGGAACAATTAATAAGGCCTACCGGGCTAGTAGACCCGGAAATAGAAGTATGCCCGATTAAGGGACAAATTGATCACCTTATAGGTGAGATAAGGCACAGAGTTGATAAGAAGCACAGAGTACTTGTTACTACATTAACTAAAAAAATGGCTGAAGATTTGACTGCATATTTAAAGGATTTGGATATCAAGGTGAGATACTTGCATTCCGATATAGATACTCTGGAGAGAATGGAAATTATCAGAGATTTGAGACTGGGTGAGTTTGATGTTTTGGTGGGGATAAATTTGCTTAGAGAAGGCTTGGACTTGCCGGAAGTATCTTTGGTAGCCATATTGGATGCGGATAAGGAAGGTTTTTTAAGGTCGGAGACATCGTTGATACAGACTATCGGAAGGGCTGCCCGTAATGTAGAAGGCAAGGTTATAATGTATGCGGATAAAATA
>CAZMPR010000080.1:773-6573 GCA_964568265.1 uncultured Clostridiaceae bacterium
GAAGAGCCATAAGCGAAACCAACAGAAGAAGGCAGATACAGATGGAGTATAATAAGGAACATGGAATAACTCCAAAAACCATTAATAAAGGTATACGTGATATAATAGAAGCCACAAAGGCGGCAGAAGATAGTGCCGTGTATGATGTGAAAAATAAAAGAGGAAGAATAAATAAAAAAGACTTGGAAAAGCTTATAGAAGCATTAGAGGGAGAAATGAAAGACTGTGCAAAGAGTCTTCAATTTGAACGTGCGGCACAGTTAAGGGATGAAATAATCAATCTAAAAGAAAAATTCAACGGGGTGTAGTTATGTCAAAGGATAAAATAATAATCAAAGGTGCACGAGAACACAATTTAAAAAATATAGATTTGGAAATACCGAGGGATAAATTTGTTGTCATTACAGGCTTATCCGGTTCAGGCAAGTCTTCATTGGCATTTGATACTATTTATGCGGAAGGGCAGAGGCGTTATGTTGAATCACTTTCCGCATATGCGAGACAGTTTTTAGGGCAAATGGATAAACCGGATATAGATTATATTGAAGGACTTTCCCCTGCTATTTCCATTGATCAAAAAACAACCAGCAAAAATCCGCGTTCAACAGTAGGGACGGTAACGGAAATACATGATTATCTCAGATTGTTGTATGCCAGAATCGGTATACCTCATTGTCCAAACTGCGGCAAGGAGATTACACAACAGACAGTAGACCAGATGATTGATTACTTAATGGGTTTGGAGGAGGGAACCAAAATCCAGTTGATGGCACCCGTTATCCGCGGTAAAAAAGGGGAGCACCAGAAAGTATTACAGGAAATAAAAAAGGCCGGTTTTGTACGGGTTAGAGTAGACGGTGAAATATTAGACATAAATGAAGAAATAAAGATGGAAAAAAACAGGAAGCACAGTATTGAGGTTGTAGTTGACAGAATAGTTATAAAAGAAGGAATTGAAGCAAGATTATCGGATTCTCTGGAAACCATATTAAAGCTTTCGGCAGGTCTGGCTTTAGTTGATATCGGAGGAATAGAAGAAAAATTATTCAGCCAAAACTATGCCTGTGAAGATTGTAATATTGCCATAGAGGAGTTATCACCGAGGATGTTCTCCTTTAACAGCCCTTTCGGTAAGTGCCCTACCTGTGACGGCTTGGGGGAGCTTAAAAGAATAGATCCGGACTTGGTACTGCCGAACAAAAACCTGAGTATAAAAGATGGTGCTATTGATCCTTGGAGGAATTCCAACGGCGATTCCTGGGATTATAATATGGTGGAAGCAGCATCAAAACACTTTGGCTTTAGCATGAGCAGCCCTATTTCCAATTTGGAAAACAGTGTTATCGAACTGTTGTTATACGGCAGTAAAGGTGAAAAGTTTAAAATGAAATATGACAGAGAATTCGGTAAAGGCGAAGTGATGATAGCCCTTGAAGGTGTAATAAATAATTTAAACAGGAGATACAGGCAGACAAAGTCGGATTATATCAGATATGAAATAGAGAAATATATGTCATCGGTGCCCTGCCCCACATGTAACGGTGCCAGACTTAAAAAAGAAAGCCTGTCGGTTTATATAGGCGATTTATCAATTGCTGAACTTAGCAGCTTGCCGGTTCACAAGATTAAAGATTTTTTCTGCAATTTAAAGCTGACGGAAAAACAAGAAATTATTTCAAAACAAGTAATAAAAGAAATAAATGCAAGACTGGGCTTTTTGGTGGATGTAGGGCTTGATTATTTAACACTTTCCAGAGCCTCGGGAACTCTTTCCGGCGGCGAATCTCAAAGAATAAGGTTAGCTACTCAGATAGGCTCAAGCCTTGTAGGTGTATTATATATATTGGATGAGCCGAGTATCGGGCTGCATCAAAAAGATAATGGGAAACTGCTTAAAACCTTAAGGAATCTCACAGATATAGGTAACACGGTAATCGTGGTTGAACACGACGAAGAAACCATGAATGCAGCGGATCATATTATAGATATAGGACCCGGTGCCGGTGTGCATGGAGGATTTATTGTTGCGGAAGGCACCATTGATGATATAAAAAATAGCGATGGTTCTATAACAGGCCAGTATCTGTCGGGGAAAAAAGTTATACCTGTACCTAATGAGAGGAGAAAGCCCAACGGCAATTGGATAACAGTAAAAGGGGCAAGGGAAAACAATTTAAAAAGTATAAATGTTAAAATTCCTATGGGCGTTTTTAATTGCATAACAGGGGTCTCCGGGTCGGGGAAGAGTACATTGATTAATGAGATATTATATAAAAGTCTGGCACAAAAGGTATACGGTTCAAGAAACAGACCGGGGCTTCATGATGAAATAGGCGGATACGAATACTTGGATAAGATAATTGAAATTGACCAATCTCCCATAGGCCGCACTCCCCGTTCCAATCCGGCAACCTATACCGGCGTTTTTGATTTTATCAGAGATGTTTACACTGCTACCACCGAAGCAAAAATGAGAGGATATAAAAAAGGACGATTCAGCTTTAACGTAAAAGGGGGAAGATGTGAGGCTTGCAGGGGAGATGGTATAATAAGAATTGAAATGCAATTTCTTTCAGATGTTTACGTTCCCTGTGAAGTATGCAAAGGAAAAAGGTATAACAGAGAAACCTTGGAAGTAAAATATAAAGGGAAAAATATATCTGAAATATTGGATATGACAGCCGAAGATGCATTGATATTTTTCGAAAATATACCTAAAATTAAAAGAAAGTTGGAGACTTTGGTTGACGTGGGACTGGGGTATATCAGGTTGGGACAACCGTCCACCCAATTGTCCGGTGGAGAGGCTCAAAGGATTAAACTTGCTTTCGAGCTGTCAAAAAGAAGTACCGGCAGAACCATGTATATATTGGATGAACCTACCACGGGGCTTCATACGGCGGATATATATAAACTGTTAAAAATTTTGGATAGGTTAGTGGACGGCGGAAATACAGTAATAGTGATCGAGCACAATTTAGACGTGATAAAAAGAGCGGATTATATTATTGATCTGGGACCCGATGGAGGAGACAGAGGTGGGACGATAATTGCGGAAGGGACTCCGGAAGAGATAGTAAAAACCTCCAACTCATATACCGGTGAATATTTAAAAAAGGTACTTAATTAAAGAATTGTTGAATCGGTTTAAACGCCGACCCGAATAAGCAGCTGATTATCTATATAACCATAGGGTCCGGTTTCCGTGCCATTCGAAGTTAGCAACTTTATTTAAAAAGGGAAAGGAGAAGCGTGATGAATGCATTTTTAAAAAAATTAGTTGATAAGGGATTTATGACAGAAGGTCAAGGACAATATATTGAAGAAGCAATAACGAAAAAAGACAGTTTTATAGTTTCAGGGCATAAAGGTTGGGGCATACTTCCCCTGATGGCTGCAGTCAGTGCTGTAGCGAAGGGTAGTTTTAGAATAAAACAGGTAAAAGGCTTTGAGGATTTGGTTGAAGATACAGATTATTTGTTGATAGCCGATATCAAGGATATTGACTACGGCAAACTGGTTGAGAAAGCAATTTTAACTGAAAACGCATCTTTTATAAGTCTTAAGGATCCGGATCACCCTTATTCTATTTTTAAGATTTTGGGGGATATTAATAAATCCGGTGTAGTTGTTCAAAAAACAATACAGGTTCTTGAATGCGCTAAAATAAACGATGAGAGTAAACTTGCAAAAATAACCAAAGTTACAATGTCGGATAAAGGCAAGGTTAAAAAAGCGGATTTTAAAGAGTAAAGTTTTGCAGCAGCCGGTATATGATTATACCGGTTCATTTTTTTCTGCTCATTATTAATTCTTGAATAAGATTACAATGTGTAAAATCATAAAATCTAAATATAAGGACTATAATAAACTTAAATTTCATCTGTACAGTCTGTACAGTATCAAAAGCTTGCAAAATAACGCTTATTCCATAATTATAAGAGGATTAAACAATAAAAATGTTGTATCATTATAATAGGATTAGAATATGAGTTATCTAATATATAAGCTTTGGAGGGTTACAAATGAGTATAAAAAGTGTAAAAAAACAATTTGAAGAAGAGGGTCTTCCCTTAGAAGTCATAGAAATGAACACCAGCACGGCGACAGTCGAGTTGGCAGCCGCCGCTTTGGGCGTAGAGCCGGCAAGAATAGCCAAGACTATGGCCTTTAGATTAAAGGAGAGGGATATATTGCTATTGACAAAAGGTGATGTAAAAGTAGATAATCAAAAATTCAAAGGATACTTTAAAGAAAAGGCTAAATTTGTAGGTCTGGACGATTTAGAAGAAGCCACGGGACACCCTGTGGGGGGAGTATGCCCTTTCGGTCTTAATAAACCGTTGGAAATATATTTAGATATATCATTAAAAGTATTTGATCATGTTTTCCCTGCAGGCGGAGGCGCCAATACTGCTGTAAAAATTGATGTGGACTATTTAGCTGAAGTAACAAATGGGATATGGGTAGATTTGTGTAAAGAGTAATCCGCGAATAAAGAGGAATCAATATGGTAACTTTAGAGGAAAAATTGAATAATTTGCCGGATAAGCCCGGCGTTTATATAATGAGAAATGAAGAGAACCAGATTATTTATGTGGGGAAGGCCATCAATCTTAAAAACCGTGTCAGGCAGTATTTTCAAAATTCGAAAAACCAGTTGGAAAAGGTTTATGCAATGGTGGAAAACATTAAGGATTTTGATTACATCATAACGAAAAATGAATTGGAAGCCTTAATATTGGAATGCAATTTAATAAAAAAACATAGACCAAAATATAATGTAATGCTTAAAGATGATAAACATTATCCTTATATTAAAATAACTCTGGGTGAAAGCTTTCCAAGAATAATTATAGTCAGGGAAATTAAGAAAGATAAAGGTAAATACTTCGGCCCTTATGCGGATAGCAAAGCAGTAAAGCAAACCATAAGCCTGATTCATAGAATTTTCCCTATTAGAGACTGTAGTAAAGACATTGAAAAAAACGCAGGGATGAACAGACCCTGCCTAAATGCTCATATAAACAGATGCATAGCACCGTGTACGGGGAAAGTAAGCAAAGAAGAATATAATAGCATAATTAAGGATATTTGCCTATTTTTAGAGGGAAGGCAACAAAATCTGATAACAGATCTGGAAAAAAGAATGGAGGAATACTCCCGGGGCTTGGAGTTTGAAAAGGCAGCGGAGGTCAGGGATCAACTGTTGGCGGTTAATAAAATAAATGAAGAGCAGATTGTAATTTCAGCAAAACTGGAAGATTTAGATGTCATCGCATACGATGCTAAATCGAATCTTGTAAGCGTGCAGGTATTTTTTATTCGCCTAGGTAAGCTTATCGGAAGGGAAAACTTTTTTCTAACGGATGAAGAAAAAAGTGATGAGACTGAGGTTGTTGGAAGTTTCATAAAACAGTATTATAACAAAGCAATATTCGTTCCTAAAGACATCCTTGTGCCGATTGAAATAGACGATAATGATATATTGGCCAAATGGTTAAGCGAAAAGAAAGGCAGCAAGGTGAGAATAGCGGTACCCCATAGAGGCGATAAGCGTAAGCTTATGCAGATGGCGCAGAATAATGCAAAGGAGTCTTTGCGGCTTGAAATCGATAAACAAAACAAAAACAAAGAGAAAACCTCCAAGTTGTTCAAAGAGTTGGCAGATTGTTTAAGTATTGACGATAATATTCATCGCATTGAGGCTTTTGATATTTCAAATATTCAGGGTGTAGACAATGTAGGCTCTATGATCGTGTTTGAAGAAGGGAAACCTGTTAAAAAACATTACAGACGA
>CAZMPR010000081.1:0-1483 GCA_964568265.1 uncultured Clostridiaceae bacterium
AGAATAAAAGGTATAGTCCGACAATGACGGCTGTGCTTACTGCTCTTAACTTAGCAGACGCTTTACAAAAAATAACGGATGACTTTGCAAGCTTACAGGAGGATTTCAACAAGATAAAAGAAGAATACGCGATTCCTGTTGAGCAGTTAAACGATGCGAATGCTGAATTGGAAGTATTAAAAGAACATTATAAAATAACACAGGATGAAAATACAAAAGTACAAATGGAAATAACCAAACTGAACAGAGAGAACAGCATATGTAAAGAAGAGATTAAAGATTTGAAATGCGAGCTTGATGTTTCGAGAAACACAATAAAAGAGCTTCAGAATAAGCTATTTGAAAACCAAATTGAAGTGTTAAAAACCAAAAAAGAATTGGATAGCATAAAGGCTGCAAAATTGAAAAAGTATGATTAAAAGTAATTTATTTTTTTATAAAATAAGCTTGAAATAAAGGAGCAGGTTTCTATTGTCAGACATTATGAGGTGGAAGAATGGATGAACGAACACTTAAAGTTTTGGAATATAAAAAAATTATTGATATATTAGCTGAATACACGGTTTCAAATCTTGGCAGAGAAGTTGTTTTATCATTAAAGCCCAGCAGCAACCTATACGAAGTAAAAGAATGGTTACAGGAAACCGGCGAAGCCACAGAGATTTTGTTAAAAAGAGGCAGCATACCGTTAGAAGGAATATACGATATAAGAATACCGCTAAAGAAAGCTGAAATTGGTTCTATTATTGAAAACGGCGAATTACTTAAAATATCGGATACCCTGGCAAGCGTCAGAAAATTAAAAGCCTTTATTAAGGAAGAAAAAAGCGAAGGCACCTATCCTATTGTTGAAGATCTAATAAGCTTATCAGTGGAATTGAAAAATATAGAGACATCCATAAATAATGTGATAGTAAGTGAAGACGAAATATCAGATAAGGCAAGTCCGGAACTCTTTTCTGTAAGAAAGAAAATCAAAGACACACATATAAGAATCAGAGATAAAATGAACAGTATGATTACCTCTGCCACCTATCAAAAATACCTTCAGGAGCAGATAATCACTATCAGAGGAGATAGATATGTGGTTCCCGTAAAACAGGAATTTAGGGGCAATATGCCCGGTGTGGTGCATGATCAATCAGCCAGCGGTGCTACATTATATATAGAGCCTATGGCCATTGTTGAAATGAATAATGATTTGAAACAGTTAAAGTTAAGAGAAAGTGATGAAGTAAGAAAAATACTGTTATATTTAAGCAAATTGATATCGGAAAAGAATCAGGAGATAAGGACAAATTTAGAGATACTGACTACTCTTGATTTTATTTTCGCAAAAGCAAAGTTTTCTTTAGATTATAATTGTGTGGAACCCCTAATTAATAATTCGGGGCGTATAAATCTGAAAAAGGCACGGCATCCTCTCATAGACTCGGATATTGTTATACCAATTGATATACATTTAGGCGAAACATTTAATATA
>CAZMPR010000081.1:1493-5230 GCA_964568265.1 uncultured Clostridiaceae bacterium
AGTGAAATAAGCATTTTTAATCAAGTTTTCGCGGATATAGGCGATGAGCAAAGTATAGAGCAAAGCCTCAGTACGTTTTCATCTCATATGAAAAACATTGTTATGATACTAAAAGAAGTTACCGATAAATCTTTGGTTCTTTTTGATGAATTGGGAGCTGGGACGGACCCGACGGAAGGAGCCGCTCTGGCCATGTCAATATTGGATTTATTAAGGAATAAACAAATCAGGACCATTGCTACTACGCACTACAGCGAACTTAAAGCGTATGCACTGACAACTCCGGGGCTATGCAACGGCTCAGTAGAATTTGATATTCAAACATTAAAACCCACATACAGACTTTCTATAGGTATGCCGGGTAAATCAAATGCATTCGAAATATCAATGAAACTGGGGCTCGGTGAAGCAATTATTGAGCGGGCAAGGGATTTTATTACGAAAGATAAGATAAAATTTGAAGATGTTATAACCAATTTAGAAGAGAGCAGAAGAAAGGCGGATAAAGAGCGGGATATTTCTGAAAAGCTGAGATATGAAACCGAACTTATAAAAAAAGAAGCGGAACAAAAACTGGAAAAGGTTATCAGTCAAAGAGAGAGTATTATCAAGAATGCTTATGAAGAAGCAAAACAAATCATGGATAAACAGAAAACAACAATTAATGAATTGATCAAAGAATTAAAAGAAGCGGCGGATAGGGAGTCCAAAGAAAAACTGTCGGCATCTGAAAAAGCCAGGTTGAAGATAAAAGATATCGAAAATGACATACAGTCAAAGTCAAATGATATTCTTTTTATGAGAACAAGGAAGCATAAACCGCCAAAGAAGCTAAAATTGGGCGATACAGTCAGAATAATAAAGTTGGATCAAAAAGGCAGTGTGGCTTCATTGCCGGACGAAAACGGGAATTTGACTGTACAGGCAGGGATAATGAAAGTTAATGTTAATATAAATGATTTGCAGCTTGAAAAACAAGAAAACAAAGATGAAGTTATAAAAGCAAAGTATACTAAAATAGCAAAGTCAAAGTCGCTTAACTTGCCTTTGGAACTGGACCTTAGGGGAAAAACCTTGGACGAAGCCCTATTCGACACGGATAAATATTTGGATGATGTTTATTTATCCGGGATAAAAAACGTTACCTTAATTCACGGGAAAGGAACGGGAGTTTTGAGGTCGGGCATAACCCAGCTTTTAAAGAACCACCCTCATGTAAAATCATACAGAGCCGGTGGTTATCACGAGGGCGGAATCGGCGCAACCATAGTGGAACTGAAACAATAGTAGCGGACAATCATAAATATAAGGCAGTGTGATGACATGAACGAAGAATACTACTTTTTAACATTCAAATCTACCCATGATGTATTGAAGTTTGATAAAGAAATTTCAAAGGAAGGTTTTAAAACAACTATTATGCCGGTACCCCGCGATATCAGCCATAGTTGCGGTTTGGCTATAAGACTTCAAGGTGAAGATTTGATAAGTATCGGGAAGTTTGTAAAAGACAAAGACTTAAAGACAGATAGCTTGTATAAAGTCACGATTCATGATAAAGAAAGAACAATTCAAAAATTAAATAAATTTAATTAGTAATTAGATTTGAATTCTTATCATAATTAATTAAATGAAAGGGTGGTCTTAGTGAAGGAAATTGTAAAAAACACAATCAAAGCACTGGAAAAAAACAATATTCCGGTGCAATACTATGAAAATGAACAAGAGGCAATGGATGCATTGTTAGATGAAATTAAAACTGAGGACAGTATCGGAATCGGCGGAAGTATGACTATATATGAAATGAATCTGCATCAAGTTTTAAAAGACAGGGGAAACAAGGTCTATTTTCATTGGCTTGAAGGGGTAGATGCGGACAAAACAAGGCTTATTGCATCGCGTGCAGATGTTTATTTGACAAGCACAAATGCTTTAACCGAAAAAGGTCAATTGGTAAACATTGACGGTATCGGAAACAGGGTAACATCCATGATTTACGGACCTAAAAAAGTGATAGTTATTTGCGGAGTAAATAAAATTGCTAAAAATGTGGACGAGGCTATAAACAGGATAAAGGACAATGCACATAAAAATTCAAGAAGGCTCAAGCTCAATACTCCTTGTGCGATAACAGGAAAATGCAACGACTGCGACAGCCCTCAAAGGATGTGCAGTGTAACTACTATAATTGAAAAAAAGCCTACCAAAACCGATTTGAAAGTCATATTAATCAATAAAGAACTGGGCTATTAGGCTCAATAATTAAACAGAAGACCGGATTTATTAGGTTACACAAATTTGCTTCATGGTAACAATTCGCAGTGAAGCTCGCTTGAAGCTATTCGACATAAAAGGTATAATATTTTTAGAAATCCAAAGCGATGCGGGGTGAAATTATGATAAAAGATTTTGAAGAACTGTTATCTGCTGTAAAAAGTAAAAAAACTATGAAGGTAGTTGTTGCAGCCGCACAAGATAATGATGTTATAGAAGCTGTAAGCAAAGCCGAAGACATGGGATTGATTAACCCGGTTTTGGTGGGAGATGCTAATAAAATCATTGGTATTTTTAAGGAAATGGGAATATCTCATAAAAACTGTGAAATAGTAGATGAGCCTGATCTCATAGAATCTGCTAAAAAAGCGGTATCTTTAGTGAGAAACGGTGATGCAGACTTTCTGATGAAAGGCTTGATACCCACTGCGGATATTATGAGAGCTGTATTAGACAAAGAAATAGGATTTAGAACGGATAGCCTGATAAGCCACGTAATGGTGTATAAGGTTGATACTTATCCGAAATTTCTATTTCTAACTGACGGCGGTATTAATGTAGCGCCCAATTTAGAACAGAAGGTCAAGATTTTAGAAAATGCAATAATGGTTTGTAAAGCCATGGGTTTGGACAAGATATACGCTGCATGTCTCGCAGGGGCTGAAACCGTTAATCCCAAAATACAGGCGACGGTAGACGCAAAAGCTATTGCCGACATGAAAGAAAAGTGGACGGGACTCAATACAGTAGCGGAAGGCCCCGTTGCTTTAGACTTAGCAATCAATAAAGTTGCTTGTGCTCATAAAGGCTATAAAGGTGAGGGAGGAGGAAATGCGGATATTTTATTGGTTCCTTACTATGAAGTAGGAAATGTTTTAGGAAAATCAATGACTTATTTAGCTAATTCCGAATCGGCCGGAATAATCATGGGTGCAAAGGTACCTATCGTCTTGGTATCAAGGGCTGATTCAGCTGAAACAAAACTGCTGTCCATTGCTTTGGGCAGTATTATAGCATCAAACAAATAACTTAAGGGGGTAAAATAGTGAAAGAATTAATGTCAGGCAATGAGGCAATAGCAAGAGGAGCCTATGAGGCGGGAGTGACCGTCGCAGCTGCTTATCCCGGTACGCCCAGCACGGAAATTTTGGAAAACATTGTTCAATATAAAGACAAGATCTATTGCGAATGGTCACCTAATGAAAAAGTCGCCACCGAGGTGGCTATAGGCGCATCAATAGGCGGCGCAAGAAGCATAGCTGCAATGAAGCATGTAGGGCTCAACGTAGCTGCTGACCCCATATTTACCTATTCATATTTAGGAGTTAATGCAGGATTTGTTTTGGTAACCGCTGATGACCCCAGCATGCATAGCTCTCAAAATGAGCAGGATAACAGATATTATGCAAAATTTGCAAAGATGCCTATGTTCGAGCCATCGGACAGCCAAGAATGTAAAGATT
>CAZMPR010000081.1:5240-6495 GCA_964568265.1 uncultured Clostridiaceae bacterium
AGTAAGCGAGGAGTTTGATACGCCAGTTCTTTACAGAGTTACAACAAGAATATGTCACAGCAAAAGCATTGTTGAATTAGAAGAAAGAGAAGAAGTAGAATTTAAACCCTACAGCAGAAACATTCCTAAATTCGTTGCAGTTCCGGCTACAGTGAAACGCGCAAGACTGAGGGTTGAGGATAGGCAAAAAGCTTTAGAAGAATACGCTAACAAGTCAGCATTGAATAAAATTGAATATAACGATAAAAAAATTGGTATTGTTACAGCGGGTATTTCCTATCAGTATGCAAAAGAAGTATTTGGAAACAATGCCTCATATCTAAAATTAGGATTTACCTTCCCTCTTCCCATGGATTTGATAAGAGAATTCAGCGAAAACGTGGAAACGCTTTATGTTGTAGAAGAAGTAGAACCTTTTATGGAGGAACAAATAAAAGCTGCGGGGATTAAATGCATCGGAAAAGAATTGATTCCAAATTATTATGAACTTAACCCTGAAATAGTGGCAAAATCATTGCTTAATAAGGAATCCGAAACCACGCCATTAGATGTAGAGCCCGCGCCGAGACCGCCGGTACTTTGTCCCGGATGTCCTCACAGAGGGTTTTTCTATGTAATGTCAAAAAAGAAGAATACAGTTATAACCGGTGATATAGGCTGCTATGCATTGGCTGCTTCGCCGCCTTTGGGTGCAATGGATACTTGTATATGCATGGGCGCCGGATTCAGTGCGGGAATGGGGATAGCAAAAGCATTCGAAGTTTCCGGAAGAGAAGGGAAAGTTTATGGAGTAATGGGAGACTCTACTTTCTTCCATTCAGGATTAACAGGAGCTTTGGATATAGTATATAACAAGGGGAAAATGGTACCGGTTGTATTGGACAACAGAATAACAGGCATGACGGGACATCAGGATAATCCGGGGACGGGGAAAACTCTGATGGGTGAAGATGCAATAGAGATCGATCCGGTTGAAGTGTTGAGTGCATTAGGGTATAAGACTATAAGAGTAATTGACCCCTGTGATTTAAAAGCTGTTGAAGAAACCGTTAAGGAAGCCGAAGCAAGTGCGGAACCCTTTGCTATTGTAACCAAAAGACCCTGCGTTTTAATAAAAAGCTTGCCGCCGTTTAAAACAAAATGCGTTGTTGACAGAGATAAATGTACTAAATGCAAAATGTGCTTAAAGGTTGGTTGCCCGGCAATCTTCTTTAAAGACGGTAAATCATACATCGAGCCCTCTATGTGTGTCGGC
>CAZMPR010000082.1:0-2361 GCA_964568265.1 uncultured Clostridiaceae bacterium
TATTACTAAGGAAAAGATAATCAAGGCGCCGCCTATTAGACCGCTTACCAATATGGTTTCTTTTAGAATAAAAAACGCTAATACAGAAGTAAACAAAGGCTCGCCTAATAGAAGTATCCCGACGCTTTCGGTGCTGGCAACCTTTTGTGCCCTTGTTTGAAACAAGGTGGAAACGCCGGTACATAGCACACCGATAACTAAAATTGGAAGCCAAATTGATTTTAAAGATTGGAAATCAAAACTTTCAAACAATAACAATGCAATTGCACTGCATACACTTACAACAAAAAGCTGTATAAAAGTAAGCACCATTTCGTCAATTTCTTTTCCGTTTCTATCCATCATAATTATATAAAACGAATAGAATAGAGCGCTTAGAATAGCAAAAGTATCACCAATATTAAACCCGGCTCCGTCCATTCCCGAAATAAGTCTTAATCCTATTAACGAAAAAAACACACTGACAAATGTCCATTTTGACACAACCTTGCGTTTTATCAAAATTTCAAGCAACGGAACAAACAGCACAGACAATGAAACTAAAAAAGATGATTTTGAAGCTGATGTATATTTTAAACAAATTACTCCAAAAGAGTAAGCTATAAAAACCACAATTCCTAAGGGAATACCTACTTTCAGGTTTTCCTTATTAATCTGCCTGACTGCTTTGGGTTTCATAGCAAAAATAAAAACAGCTGCTATCGTAAATCTTCCCATCATCAAATGATAAGGCGACACATTTTCAATATTCATCTTTAATAACACAGCACTGAGCCCCCAGGCAAAAGCAGTGCCCAATATTTCGAGGTAAGCCCTGGCTTTTTTAAGCTCCAAAGTTCTTGTTTCCAACTCCAAAAAAATTCAGCTCCTGTCAATAATATGCACAAATAACATTATAACAAAGGATTATATAGTGAACAACGAAAAAAGTAATAACTCTATAATAAAAAACCTCCCGTAGATAAAAATAGGGAGGTTTTTTTGAGGACGGAAAAGTCAAATCTGATGCAATGCAGCTCATCATACTATTAATCTATACTTCTTGACATTATTTTTTTAGCAATGTCAATTATATCCGATACTACTGAATTACCTGTCGGTAATTGGCCGGCACCGGGACCGTAAAATGCCAATTCACCAACCGATTCCGAATTTATTAGAACACCATTATTTACGCCGTTCACAGAGGCTAGGGGATGTTCTTTAGGCAATGCCTCAGGTCCGACCCCGATTTCTAACTTATCATCGACCATTTCGGCCATGGCAATAAGTTTTATAATATTACCCATACCTTTTGCATCTTCTATATCCTTTTTACTTATATCAGTTATACCTTTACGTGACACATCAATTATATTAACGGGTTTATTAAAACTTAATGAAGACAGAATAGCTATCTTATATGCCGCATCAAATCCTTCGACATCTGCTGTGGGATCTGATTCCGCAAAACCTTTCTCCTTTGCTTCATTTAGTGCATTTTCATAATCTAAGTTTTCATCCGACATTTTAGAGAGAATATAATTTGTAGTTCCGTTTACAATACCTGTAATTTTAGTTATTTTATCTGTACTCAACGAATCCTTTATAGTTTTTATTAAGGGTATACCCCCGCAGACACTGGCTTCAAACCCTATGATTAAGCCTTGATCTTTTGCAATTGCGAATAGTTCATCCCCTTTTTTTGCTAAAAGTTCTTTGTTTGCCGTTACAACATGTTTTTTGTTATTCAGTGCCCTTCTTATGTATGAATAAGCAGGCTCTACTCCTCCCATAAGTTCTACAATTATATCTATATCGGGATTATCCAATATATCATCAGCATTTATTGTTAGCAAAGTTTCAGGTATTGAAACTAATCTTGCCTTTGATATATCCCTTACAAGCACTTTGTCAACAACTACATCAGCACCTAATTGTTTTCTTATTTCTTCAAAACTTGTTTCTAATATTTTATAAGTACCTGAACCGACTACCCCTAAACCCATTAATCCAACCCTAATTTTGTCACTTTCCATTTGCTAAAACCCCCATTGTGTTTGTTTATTTTACTTATATTGTGGTGTGTACGCCATAGGTGAACATTAGTGCTCGTACAATAAACACATTCTATCAGTTTTAATTACATATTTCAATAGCAAGAAAAGAAAATGTTCTGTTGAACGATGGGGGAACAATTGTTGAACGGTAGTTGTACGATTGTTTAACGATAGTAGAGCGATAGGGGAACGGTGGGGGAACGATTGTTGAACAGTAGTTTAACGATAGAAGAACGATAGGGAAACAATAGAGGAACAATAGTTAAACTAAGGAGTACGAGAGGAAAACGGTAAGGGCGGGCTACTTTGCCCGCCCTTATAT
>CAZMPR010000082.1:2375-6436 GCA_964568265.1 uncultured Clostridiaceae bacterium
ACAAATGTTACAAACAGCCCCGTTATGTATTATTCTATCTGCTGTAATCAAAAAATCCTTTGCCTGTCTTGCGACCAAGGAGATTACCCCTTACCATTTTTCTTAGCAGCGGGTGAGCTCTGTATTTCGAATCGCCGAACTCATTATATAAAACATCCATAATAGCCAGGCAAACATCATTTCCTACTAAATCAGCCAAAGCTAAAGGTCCAATTGGATGATTTGCTCCTAATTTCATTGCTTCATCAATATCTTCTGCTTTGGCAACACCATCTGCCAAAATTCCCACTGCCTCATTTATCATTGGTATAAGTATTCTATTCACCACAAACCCGGGAGCTTCTTCTACCTCTACCGGCTTTTTTCCTAGCATTTCAGCTATTTCGAAAACCTTATCCCTTGTCTCTTGAGATGTGGCTATTCCTTTTATAACCTCTACTAATTTCATCACCGGTACCGGGTTAAAGAAGTGCATACCTATTACTTTATCCGGTCTTGATGTTGCACTTGCCACTTCAGTTATTGATAAAGAAGAAGTATTTGTAGCCAAAATAGATTCAGGCTTGCATATTTTATCCAGTTCGGCAAATAAGTCTTTTTTAAGATTCATTTCTTCTACGGCAGCCTCTATTACTATATCCGCATCCTTTGCCGCTTCTAAATCCTGTACTGATTTTATATTGCTTATGATCCTGGTTCTTTCTTCTTCAGTCATCTTTCCCCTGGAAACTTGTCTGTCAAGGCCTTTTTGTATAATCTTCATTCCCTTCCCCGGGGTCCTCTCTCTCATCGTAACTTTAATGCCAACCTGGGCAAATGTTTGAACAATGCCGGTTCCCATAGTCCCTGATCCCAATACAAATATATTCATTTTATGCCTCCGTTCTATTTTTATTTTTTATTATTTTTTAAAACCTTTCTTTTAACCATATTCATATGCAAGTAAACAATACAAAAACATATTTTATGAAACTATTAATTTTTAAATTCAGCTTTACGTTTTTCTAAAAATGCAGTCATTCCTTCTTTTTGGTCTTCATTTGCAAAACATAATGCAAACATTTCAGTTTCCAATGCGTTTCCGGTATCCATATCGGCTTCCGTACCCCGGTTTATTGCAGTTTTTGCATATTTAACCGCTATTTGTCCTTTTGATGCAATTGTCTTTGCCAGTTCAAGAGCTTTCGGCATTAGCTCATCTTGTGGCAAAACATGATTAACAAGACCGATATTGCCGGCTTCTTCTGCACCAATCATGGCACCGGTAAAAATCAGTTCTTTTGCTTTCTTTATTCCGACGATTTTACTTAATCTTTGCGTACCTGCAAAACCGGGTGTGATTCCCAAACCAACTTCGGGCTGCCCGAATTTCGCCTTTTCCCCGGCTAAGAGTATGTCGCAGCTTATCGCCAGTTCGCAGCCGCCCCCTAAAGCAAATCCGTTAACTGCGGCGATTACAACCTTGTCCATCAACTCAATTCTTCTGAAAATGCTTGAGCCAAGTTTTGAAAACTTCCTTGCTTCTTCCAGGGACATTCCTCTCATTTCACCGATATCAGCCCCCGCAACAAATGCTTTACCCTCACCGGTAATAATGATTACAAAAACATCCTCGTCCTTTTCCAAGTTTCTTAAAGCTGTATCTAACTCTTTAAGCACTTCTACACTTAATGCATTTAATGCTTGGGGTCGATTAATAGAAAGTATTGCCACATCTTCATCCTTCGTAATTAAAAGATTATTAAAAACCAATTATCTTGCCCTCCTTATAATATAATACATTTTAACAACATATTTTTTGTTTGGGTTATTGATTTATTACTTCTACTTAAACAAAACAATTTCCTTTTAAAATATCGCTTTGAAGTTCATTTATTATCTTTCTCCATCAAAACTGCTTCGAATTTACATGTTAATTCGCAAACCCCACAATAAGTACATTTATCATAATTAATCTCTGCTATGCCATTTGTCATTTTTACCGCTCCGAAAGGACAAGCTTTCATGCAAAATCTGCAACCTCTGCATTTATCAGATATAATACTAACCTTCATAATTTTTCACTTCTTTCGCAATTGATTATATATGTATCAATACAATTATTTTAAATATAATTTTCTCACCTTTTCCCTTTTATTTAATATTGCAAAAATTATGCCATATCTTAGTTTAAAGCATTAAAACCCATTTCCCCACCGTTATGTTATCTTAGGCAGGTGATTTTCATCCCATATTTAATAAGAAAGAAGAACTTTTCTAATTAAAAAAGAAGTTAGTGCCTAAAATTAGGCACTAACCATGTCCACATTAACCCTCTTTATAAATTTTGTATACTTCCCATCAATGTTCTACTTTACTTATAATATTACTTATGTATTTATAGTTCTAATTGCCTGATATTTAGCAAATGGCCTTTTCAGTTTTTTGCTATATCCTTCCTATAATAACACCCGTCAAAACTAACTTTTTCAGCTGTTTTATAAGCATTATCCCGAGCTTCCGTAATGGTTCCACCCAATGCAGAGCAGATCAACACTCTTCCCCCGTCAGTTAAAACCTTACCTTCTTTGTATTTGGTTCCTCCATGAAAAACCACACCGTCTTCTATATTCTTAAGTCCTTTTATTTCATAACCTTTTATATAATCTCCGGGATAACCTGCAGATGCCACCACAACACAAACCGCCGCCTCTTCACTCCATTTTATCTCTATATCCGCCAGTTTTTCATTTATAACAGCTTCCATTATATCTATCAGATCGTCTTCCAAGCGCAATAATACCACCTCGGCCTCCGGGTCTCCGAAACGGCAATTATACTCAATCACTCTTGGCCCTTTTTCCGTAAGCATTAAACCGAAATACAAAACCCCTTTATAGGGTCTGCCTTCTTTATTCATGGCATTAACAGTTGGCGCAATTATAGTCTTCATTATTTCAGCCGACATTTCCGGTTTATAATAAAGTGCCGGTGAGACTGCTCCCATGCCTCCTGTATTCAAACCTTTATCACCGTCAAAAATTCTTTTATAGTCTTGGGCGCTTACCATCGGTATGGCGGTTTTCCCGTCTGTAAATGCCAATATGGTAGCCTCATGACCTGTTAGGTATTCTTCAATAATAATAGTATTACCTGCCTCGCCAAACTGCTTTTCTTTCATCACTGAATCTATAGCCTTGATTCCCTCTTCCATATCCTCAACGATTATTACACCTTTCCCCGCAGCCAAACCATCTGCCTTTATCACTACGGGAAATCCGAACTCATTAATATTGGCTTTTGCTTCTACAGGATTATCATAAATACTATAAGATGCAGTGGGAATATTATACTCTTTCATCAAATTCTTGGCAAAAGCTTTGCTGCTCTCTATAATTGCTGCATTTTGTTTCGGTCCGAAAACTTTAAGTCCTCTTTCTTCAAAATAGTCCGTAATACCCAAGCTCAAGGGAACCTCAGGCCCCACAATTGTCAAATCTATCTTTTTTTTCAATGCAAACTCGCAAAGGTCTTCTATATCATCTGCCTTTATATCTATACATTCCGCCATCTGCCTTATTCCGCCATTGCCCGGAGCACAAAATATTTCATTTGCTTTCATACTTTGAGACAGTTTCCATACCAAAGCATGCTCCCGTCCGCCGCTCCCTACTACCAATACTCTCAATTTATTCCCCTCCTTAATGCTTAAAGTGTCTTATGCCTGTAAATATCATAGCTATTCCCTTTTCATTACATGCGGCAATAGACTCTTCATCTTTTAAAGAGCCACCGGGTTGGATGATGGCTCTTACACCGGCATCAGCAGCTGCAGCTACAACATCCGGAAAGGGGAAGAATGCGTCCGATGCCATAACTGCACCTATCGACTGTTCCCCAGCCCTGGTTATACTCATCTCCGCCGACCATATTCTATTGGTCTGGCCGGGCCCTATTCCTAACGTCCTGCAATCTTTAGCTATAACAATCGCATTGGATTTAACATGCTTTACAACCTTCCATGCAAAAAGTAAATCCCTTGTTTCTTCTTCGTTAGGTTTTGTATCAGTAACATATTTTAT
>CAZMPR010000083.1:0-6349 GCA_964568265.1 uncultured Clostridiaceae bacterium
ATTCCGCCGGAAGTATCATGACAATAGAGTTCGTTGATTTAAAAAAACATATGACGGTGGAAGAAGCATTGGCACATATAAGAGCTACCGGAGTAGATAAAGAGACTATAAACAATTGTTATGTTATAGATGAAGTTAGAAGACTTGAAGGGGTAGTTTCCATAAGAAAATTGATTTTAAGCGATTCGAAAGCAATAATTGATGATATTATGAGTACGGATATACTGTATGCAAATACATTGGATGATCAGGAAAAGATAGCATTACTTTTCAAAAAGTATGACCTGACAACACTACCAATAGTGGATAATGAAAACCGATTGGTAGGGATTGTAACAATAGACGATATAGTAGATATCATAGACGAGGAAAACACGGAAGACTTGCATAAAATGGCGGCTATACAGCCCTTTGAAGATGAATATCTTAAGACAAATGCTTTTATTCTTGCCAAACATAGAATTGTATGGCTTTTAATATTGATGATATCGGCAACATTTACGGGGAAGATAATTCAAAAATATGAAGGGATGCTGCAATCCGCAGTAATCTTAGCAACTTTCATACCCATGTTGATGGACACAGGGGGCAATTCAGGTTCCCAGTCCTCTACTTTAATTATAAGGGGTATGGCATTAGGAGAAATAAGTACTTCAGATATTTTTAAAGTTCTGATGAAGGAAACGAAGGTAGGGATTATCGCCGGCTCTGTTTTAGCTGTAGTCAACTTTTTGCGATTGATACTTTTTAGCAGGATGGAATTATTGGTTGCCTTAACAGTATGTATGACGCTGTTTTTTACAGTGATAATAGCTAAACTGGCCGGTGGGCTGCTTCCGATTTTAGCGAAAAAAATACGCTTGGATCCGGCTATTATGGCAGGGCCATTAATAACTACCATAGTGGATGCATTAGCTCTTACCGTTTATTTCAGTTTAGCCACAAAATTTTTAAACATTTAAAGCGATGATAAATCGCTTTTTTTCATATTCTAAAAATCCTACATAATAGCGAGTTAAATCAATAAAATTTTCTATAGCTTGTTTATATTTGTTTATGAAAAAAAGAGGGTAAAATAAACAATAATGTAATATGCTTTTAATACAAATAAGAGCAATCTTTGCTATAATTAATTAATGCGTTGAATTTAAATAAAAAACGGGGGTCTACCAGTGAAAAAAAGCAAAAGATTTATAAATGCAATCATAATCATTTGTCTTTTAATTGGCTTTGTATCGGCGGATGCATACAGCATAACTGATAATAAAGAATATGTTATCAGGAATGTCTATGAGATTATAAATGAAGGCAAAAGCCCAGCTCTGAATCTGTCGATTAGGGTTTTGGCAGGGGCGGAAACGGATTCTATGTATCAAAAATTGCTCGACATACATATAGTGCCCGCCGAATTTGATATGGATATAGATGAATGGGGTAATATCTATGTAGAAATTAATATACAATATTTGAGTCCAGGCGAAAGTATTAGCATTGTTATAGATAAAGTTATAGAAAACAGCGGGATAACTTTTGATAAAAGCATCTATCAGAAAAACATTGATTATAGTGAATACCTTGATAACCCTTTTAATCATAAATATGTATTGCCCGGGGACAAAACCGAAAGCAATGCGCCTGAAATAAAGAAAAAAGCGTTGGAACTGGCGAGTATCGGAACCGTTATGGAAAAAGCAAAAAGTATATATGACTTTGTAAATTTGCATATTACTTATGATGATAGTGCTAAGTATGCAAATAAAGGTGCCTTGAGCGGCCTGCTTACCGGCCGGGGAGTATGTGATGAATATGCTCATTTATTTACCGCTCTTTGCAGAGCCGCGGGAATTCCTTCAAGGGTTGTTGCAGGCTATTGGATTGGTGATGAAAAAATTGATGAAAATAAAGAATATGATATACCGGCAGATGAAAGGCATTCCTGGAGTGAGTTTTTTTTACCCGAGATAGGTTGGATTCCGGCTGAACCGACATTTTTATACACCTATAATGGCAGAAGAATGCCTAACTATGATTATTTTGCCAACATAGAAAGTGATGACAGACATTTCATAAACAATTATATTGCGAAAGATATAAAAAAAGATTTGGATGTTCAGTATTCTCATTACGGCTCGGCTGATGTTAATTTAATATTAAAATCTAAGGAAAGCATTAAGCCGTTATCCGAGGGCTATAATTCAAAGGCGGGAATAAACCTTTTAGATATAGATAATAATTGGGCTCGTGATTATATTGTAACGTTATACAATAGCGGTATTATTTTCCCAAAAGAATATAAAATGTACAAACCTGATGATTATATAAACAGAGCGGAATTTGCTGCTTTTATAGTCAATGCACTTGACCGGGGAATAATACAAGGACAAAACAAATATAAAGATGTAGATGCATGGCATCCTTTGTTAGATCATATTATTACTGCAACCGGGTTAGGATTGATTCAGGGTTACAATGGAAATTTCAGCCCCGAAGATAAGATAACGAGACAGGATATAGCTGTAATAATGAAGAGAGCTTTGGATTTATTAAATATAAATAAAGATGTTTATTTACCTGATTTTGTGGACAAGGATTCTATCTCTGATTATGCCGTAGAAAGCGTCGGTCTCATGTATAATTCTAACATTATGATAGGTAAGCCCGGTTTTATCTTTGCTCCCAAAAATTTTGCTACCAGGGCGGAAGCCGCAAAAATAATATATGAACTGAGTTATATTCTCGATAAAAATAAAAGACCTTAAAGGTCTTATATAGTTATTTTTAATGTGTTTAAAGCTTTCTAATCTCATCAATCATATTGCAATTCCCTTGGAGCAATCCGCCTTCATCAATCACAATATTTTTAACGGATATATCTCCGTACAGTTTTCCGGTAGTGGCTATATGTACTTGGTTTGCAGAGATTACGTTTCCTTCTATAACACCTGACAAGTGTACATTATCTGCTTCTATATTTCCTTTTATATTTCCATGTTCACCCATGATAAGATTACCTGAGAGAATCAAATCACCAATGATTTCTCCGTCTATTCTCACAGTACCTTCGGTAGTAAGATTGCCGGTAAACTTTGTATTTTTGCCTATCAGTGTATCAATTCTATCAGTGTTAATTGCTGATGATTTTTTACCAATGAATTTCATATGTCTTACTCCTTTGCTTAAAAGTATCTTGACGGGTCTACATTTTTACCGTTTAACTTAATCTCATAATGAAGGTGGGGTGCTGTACTACGCCCCGTGCTTCCTACCTTGGATATGACCTGTCCTCTCTTTACCTTTTCCCCTACCTTGGTTGTTATAGCAGAGTTGTGTGCATAAACAGTGTTAAAACCGTAACCGTGGGATATGATTACCATATTACCGTAGCCTGATTTCCATGCGGCGTATGTAACTATACCGTCCGCCGTCGCGACCACCGATGTACCGTGTTTCGCTGCTATATCAACACCTTTATGAAATTCACTGCCGCGTCCGGTAAAAGGATTTTTCCTGTAACCGTAAGCTGCAGTTATTTTTCCTTTAACAGGCATGATTGATGGCTTGGCCTTTAAAAACGATAGCCTGTCCTTTATGGGTCCGATAGAATTGTCAATCTCGGATTTTTGGCTCTTTGCTTCTTTTGAAAGGCTTACAAATGAAGTTTTAAGCTCATAAATATGATCTGTATAATTAGTATTGTTTGTCTTTATTATGGCTTGAATAGGTGTATACGGATATAAATTAGTGGAATTGTCCGGCGTAGACGTATTGGGCAAAGAAACTGCAGCATGACTGTCGCTTTCGATGCCAACAGCTTCCTTAAGCTCTTGTAACATAGCAATATTTTCATAAAGCTGTACTTTTATCTTGTTTGCGTTTTCTTCCAATTCTTCTATTTCAATTCTCTGAGAATGGTTTATTGCAGTTATATTTTTGATACTGCATATGCTCGATTCATGTTCTATTCTTAAATTTTTATAAGCTATAGTATAAGATGCCGCATACACAAAAGTTAAAGCTAAGGATGTTATTATAAATTTTGGTATCCAATTAGCTATACGTATTGTTTTGGTAGACGATTCATTTTCTGGTATGTATAAAATCGTTATACGTTTTTTATTTTTAAACCTGATTGCTTTTTTCAAGGTTACTCACCCTTTATATTTACAAATAAGATTCGTAAATCTTATTTGTAATACTATTGTAAGATAACTATATTCTAATCTATAATTTTGGTTATGTACAGTAAAAAAAGGTTTTTTTAATAACATTACGCAAAAAGTTATATTTTTACCATTACTTTTTATCTGTTTATATCCTAAATTACCTTTTTTATTATAGTAAAATTAGAAAATGGAGTAAACATATAGTAAAATAAATATATAAAACACGATGAATTTAATGCTTTTTCTAAGAAAAGCATAATTTTTAGAACAGATTACTTTTCTGGGATACAATATATCGGTCAGAAGTTAAGTAAAGGTGTGATTTTATGAGAACTTTTATAGGAATTGAGTTGGATGACGGGGTAAGGAATGCCATAAAGACGGTTCAAGCAATTGTCAGACGGAATTCCATCAGGGGAAGATTCAAGTATGTAGGCAATTTCCATATAACCGTTAAATTTTTAGGAGAAATCGCCATGGAGGATATTTTAGAGATTGATGAAGTATTACAAAAAGCTGCCGTGGAGAATTATGTATTTGACTTAAGCATTGGAGATTTAGGTTTTTTCGGCAAAGAGGAAAATATACGAGTTTTATGGTTGGGGTTAGGCAACGGTTTTCATAACCTAAAATCTTTATATAATTTCATTGAAGAGGGATTGGTTGATAAAGGGTTTAAAAAAGATAACAGGACATATACACCTCATATCACCGTTGCACAGGATTTGATATTAAGCAGGAACTTCATCGAACTAAAAAAAGATATAAGGTTAGACATTATACCGGATATAAAAGTAAAAAAGATTTCTTTGATAAAAAGCGAACAAATAAAAGGAAATAGAATATACACTCCTGTTTCCACTTTTAAACTAAAAGAGTATAATGGAACGGGACAACAAAACATAAATTAAAGGAGATGGAATCAGATGGGGCATATACTTATAGATGGAGAGCACCTTACGGTTGATGAGGTTATTGAAGTTGCGAGGAAAGGTTATAAGGTAGACCTGTCGGAAGAAGCGGTATCAAAAATAAAAAAGTCCAGAGATTACGTAGATAATATTGTAGAAAAAGAAGCCGTAGTATATGGTATAACAACAGGATTCGGTAAATTCAGTGACATATTTATATCCAAAGAGGATACGAAAGCACTTCAAAGAAACCTAATAGTCAGTCATTCCTGTTCGCTGGGGGAGCCCCTTCCCGAAGAAACAGTCAGAGGAGTAATGCTTCTTAGGGCAAATGCCTTAGCAAAGGGTTTTTCCGGCATCAGACTGGAGACAGTTAATACTTTAATCGAAATGTTAAACAAAGGCGTACATCCAATTATACCTGAAAAAGGTTCATTGGGAGCCAGCGGTGATTTGGCACCTTTGGCAAGCTTGGTATTGGTTATGCTGGGCGAAGGGGAAGCCATATATAATAATGAAAGAATGCCCGGTGGAGAAGCAATGGAAAAGGCTGGAATACAGCCTGTAGTACTCACCTCAAAAGAAGGGCTTGCACTGATAAACGGCACCCCTGTTATGACAGCTATCGGTACCCTTGTTTTGCATGATTCATTAACCTTGATTAAAACAGCTGATATAATATCCTCCATGACCTTGGAAGCGTTAAAAGGCATCACGGACGCCTTTGATTATATAGTTCATAAAGCAAGAGGACAAAAAGGTCAAATAATAACAGCAGATAATGTACTTAGAATAATAAAAGGCAGCAGCTTGACAACTTTACAGGGAGACATTCGGGTTCAGGATGCATATACATTAAGATGTATTCCCCAAATACACGGTGCGAGCAGAGATGCGATAAACTATGTTAAAGAAATTATATCTATTGAACTGAACGCAGCGACGGATAACCCGTTAATATTCCCCGATGAAGATAAAGTAATATCCGGAGGAAACTTCCACGGTCAACCCATAGCGCTTGCCATGGACTTTCTGGGAATTGCCATATCGGAATTAGCCAACGTATCCGAGAGAAGAATTGAAAGATTAGTAAATCCCCAGTTAAACGACCTCCCGGCATTCTTGACTAAAAAAGGCGGGTTGAACTCCGGATTTATGATAACCCAGTATTCTGCTGCGTCAATGGTTTCAGAAAACAAGATTCTTGCCCATCCTGCCAGTGTTGATTCCATACCCTCCTCCGCAAACCAGGAAGACCATGTTAGCATGGGAACC
>CAZMPR010000084.1:0-4654 GCA_964568265.1 uncultured Clostridiaceae bacterium
CCTTTTGGAGAGCATAATCTATACGGCATCTTGCATATTCCGAAAGATGTAAAGGAACCCCTTCCCGCAGTTTTAGCGAATCCGGGTATGGATATGATCAAGGAAGATTATCCAAATCTAAGCGATAACTTTTATATTAAAAGAAATATGATTGCTTTAGTTGTAGACGGGCCGGGTTGGGGAGAGACAAGACTTCATGGTTTAAAATTTACCGATGAAGATTATGTCAAGGCAGGTAAGATGTTTATCGATTATCTATGCAATCGCCCGGAGGTTAATCCTGATCAGATAGGTGTATTTGGAGGTAGTATGGGATCCTATACAGCCCCCATGATAGCAGCCAATGATGATAGGGTAAAAGGGATAGCCACTTTATTGGGAGCCTTTACAAGCTTTGAGTTCTTAATGCATTCAGTACAACCGGGGCTTCGCAATAAGTGGAAGTATATGACAGGCGTCTATGACGATGATGAATTTGACAATATGATAGATGAGTCATCTTTAGCTAAAATTGCTGATAAAATCAAAGTACCCATGTTGGTATCTGCAGGTGAATTTGATGAAATGAGTCCTTTAGAGATGACAATGGGTTTTTACAATATGTTGGATTGCCCTAAGGAAGTATGGATAGTAGAGGATGAACATCATTCCTGTGCAAGCATGTACCACGAATTGTTCGCCTGGTCTTTTGACTGGTTAAGGGATGTTCTGACTAAAGGGTTACCTGAAGACCATGCAGTTGAAAAATGGATACCTTCAAGAAGATAAATCATTTAAGAAAGGAAGTAAATAAATGAAGAATAAAAGAAGAATCGCTCTAATAGCAATGGTTTTAGTTTTATCAATGATTCTGGGAGCATGTGGTTCCGATAAGCCGGCAGACCCTGCACCACCGGTAGAAAATGGAGAATCAGAATTTGAAGAAATGACAATTATATTTGCACACTCAGCCCCGGTTACTGATGCAAGGCATATAGGAGTACTTGCATTCAAAGATTATGTAGAAGAGACCTCAGGTGGAAAAGTAAAAGTAGACGTATATCCCGGCGGACAACTTGGAGACACGCGTTCAATAGTTGAAGCGACACAGACCGGTGGTATACAAATCAGTTTAATGCCTCCTTCCAATGTGGGCGGATTTAATCCGTTACTTGCAATCGCTGACGTTCCCTACCTATTCCCAGGTGATTTGGATAAAGCAAGACAAGTGGTAAAAGGACCAGCAGGACAGGCATTATTGGACTCAATGCAGGATTACGGTATGGTGGGACTTACATTTTTACCCGACTTATACAAGGCATTTACCGCAAACAAACCAATACTGTCTCCTGATGATTTAAAAGGATTAAAGCTGAGAGTAATGCAATCACCGGTTCTGATAAAGATGATGGAGGCATGGGGAGCTAGCGCACTTACTATTGATTACGGTGAAACATTTACAGCCCTTCAGACGGGGGCAATTGATGCTCAGGAAGCCGGTATAGGTGCAGGAATCTATAATATGAAATTTTATGAAGTACAGGATTATATGATGTTATCCAATCATATTTTAGGACTACAAATGATTTTTGCCAATAAAGATTGGTTTGACGGATTAAATGAAGCTACAAAAAAACTTGTTCATGATGGATGCGGAGCGGCTTATGAGGCGCATCGTGAAGCCAGAATGGAAACTGAAGATAATGCAATGAAAGCAATAGAAGCTCATGGAACAAAAATAATTCAGTTAACTGAAGAACAAATGCAGTCACTATCTGATGCAGCTAAACAACCTTGTATAGATTACTTTGTTGAAACCAACGGTGAAAAAGGTCAGGCTCTTGTAGATATATTTGAAGAAGAACTAAATAAGCTGAAGTAACAATTACAATTGATATAAGGTATATAACCTATTGAAACGGAGGCCAAGCCTCCGTTTCAATAAAGAAATACCGTCTTATCAATATTTTAATAGTAAACGTATTTTATTTAGCTTGGAGGTTTAGCACTATGGAAGTCATTGTCAAAGGTTTTAAAAAGTTTGACAGCTCCCTTGAAAAGATTGAAAAATGGTTTAGCGGTTTCGGATTTTTAATAATCACTGCTTTAGTATTACTGGGTGTGTTTTTAAGAGGAATTTTCAGTTTTACTTTCCCTTGGTTGGAAGAGTTTTGCCAATATTTGATGGTTTGGATTGTATGTATCGGTTGTGTGCTCAGCGTAAAAAACAACGAACATGTCGGTGTAGATGTAATATTTTCGGTATTGCCGAAAAGGTCGCTAAAGATATATAGAGCTATATTAGCATTGGTATGTACAATTTTTTTAATATTTTTCACACAATTTTCTATTGATCTTCTAATAAAAGTCAAGAAAACCGGCCAAACAAGTATCTCAATGCCTTGGTTACAGATGTATATACTTTATGTAGGTCTGGTAGTAGGAAATATACTGTTGATTTATGAATATATAAAACTATTTATCGGTTTAGTTAAAGAGTTTTTTAAAGGCGATAAAGAAGGCAAGATAACACAAAAAAACCATGAAGCGATAGAAGGGAGGTAACAAATTTGACTGCGACAGTTTTTATTATATCTTTATTAGTTGTTTTAGCTACAGGTATTCCGATATTCATTGCGATGATGTTGCCAAGTTCCTTTTATCTGGTAAAAGAACTGAGCATGCAGGGATATTTAATTGCCCAATCCTATGTGGGGGGGCTCAATAAGTATACTTTGCTTTGTGTGCCGTTCTTCACCCTTGCCGCTTCAATTATGGGAAGAGGCCAGATTGGTCCCAGATTATTAAAATTTGCAAAAAATCTGGTTGGCCATATGTACGGTGGCTTTGCCCTTGCCACAATTGTAACTTGCACCATAATCGGTGCAATTTCAGGTGCATCCGTAGCGGGAATCTTGATTATAGGAGCACTTGTATATAAAGAAATGTTGGCAAATGACTATGACAAGAATTTCTCCGCAGGATTGATAACATCTACTAGCGCAGTAGGAATGCTCATACCCCCCAGTATTTGTTTTGTCATATTCGGAATGAATACCGGCACTTCCGTTACAAAACTTTTTCTTTCAGGTGTAGGCTCAGGTTTGACTTGGGGTATAGTCTTTGCAATATACAGTTATATTTACGCAAGAGTAAAGAAGATCCCGAGAACTTCGAAACCTACTATTAAGGAAATACTCATAAGCACAAAAGAAGCGGGATGGTCTTTAGGGCTACCAATAATTATTATAGGCGGCATGTATTCCGGTAAATTCAGTCCGACAGAGGCTGCGGCTGTGTCTGCAGGCTATGCATTGTTGGTAGAGATGTTTGTATACAAAGACCTAAAATGGAATGAATTCATGGAAATGCTAGCTGATTGTTCAAAGACTTGTGCCACTGTATATATCTTGCTTGCAGCTGGACAAGTACTTGCATACACGATGACTCTTGCAAAGATACCGCAATTGATGTCTGGATTGTTAGGTACCACCTCCCCAATAGCTGTTTTGTTGGTTATTAATTTGATGTTTTTAATTGCGGGGATGTTCATGGGTGCCGGTTCTGCCATTGTTATAATTATTCCCATGGTATATTCATTGGCAATGAACGCCGGTATTGATCCCATACATCTGGGAAATGTCGTTACTACAAACCTGGCCATAGGCATGTCAACACCGCCATTCGGGCAAAATCTGTTTGTTACATGCAAGGCATTGAAGATGGATTTTGCGGAAGTTGTAAAGGCAACTACACCATTTATTTTGCTTAGCTTGGTCGTCTTAGCTTTGGTTACGTTTGTACCGGCAATTTCATTGTATTTGCCGAATTTATTGAAATAGAAAGTACTTTAATAGTTAGAGAGAATAAATCATTTATTAATGTTTAAAATATTTGTTTTAAAATTTGAGTAATATTATGAATTAAAAATAGAAAGAGAGGCGTTTTTTAATGGATTTTTCAAAATCAGCTTTAGTAGTCGTAGATATTAACAGGATACATTTTGATGTGGACATGCAAATACTGCCTGTTTCAAAGGAAGATGCAGAAAGGGTTATAAAAAATGTTTCAGAGGTTGTTATACCTGCATTCCGTAAGCACAACCGACCCATCATTTTCATAACAACAGCACATAGACATAATCCGGTTACCGGTTTCCCCATGTGTTTGAACAACCCTTTATGGAAATATCAATATGAGAAAAAATCTGTTACCGGTGTGGGACATAAACGTAAATTGGTAGGTGTTCCAGGTTCAAAAGCTGTAGAGATAATGCCCCAGATGAACGTTCAACCCACAGACTATGTAGTTACAAAACAAAGATACAGCCCTTTCATAGCGACAGATCTTGAACTGGCTGTACGATGCATGGGTATAGACACATTTTTCTTAGTAGGCGGCAACACAAATAATTGTGTCCTCAGCACAGCCTTTGAATCCTATAATCGTGATATAAGAGTTGTTCTTTTGGAAGACTGCTGCGCAAGCATGAATGGACAAAAATACCATGAGTTTGCAATTGAACAGATAAGGGCATCTTTAGGCTGGATCAGCACTTCGGATAAGGTAGAGGGATTATTGAGCGGTACCCAATCTCTTGATTAAAGATTTGTTTGTTTCATCACTAAGGAAAGGTTTGTTTCCTACGTTATTTTGTGGTGAGAGGTGATGTTGT
>CAZMPR010000084.1:4669-6290 GCA_964568265.1 uncultured Clostridiaceae bacterium
GGATGCCGTATATGTGAAATGACTTGTTCACTTGTTCATTATGATGAGTCAAATACAAAAAAGTCCGCCATAAGAATAAATGAGAGCCATAAAAGGATAGGGACTTTTGATGTAGTTTATTGTAATCAATGTGGTATATGTGCAAAGAAGTGTCCTGTCAACTCTATCGTAAAGGAAGGACAAAACTGGAAGATTATTGAGGAAACATGTATAAACTGTGGTATATGTATACAGGTGTGTCCGAGAAAGACAATTTTTGAATATACCGGTTTCATTGCACCGATAAAATGCGATGGTTGCAACGAATGTGCAAAGGTCTGTCCCGTGCAGGCCATAACAGAAGCGGGCAAATGATTAAAGGAGTAGGCTTTATGATAATTGATGTTCACGGTCACTATATGCCTATAATCAAAAAATCGGATTATCAAACATTATTCGAAGTAGATAAGGCAGATGACGGTTCTAAATATATGAAAATAAACGGAAAAAGACTAGGAAAACTTGATGAAGGGCTTATCAGTATTGAAAAACAGATTGCGGATATGGACGACATGGGTATTGATTTTAGGGCTCTTTGTATTCCTCCCTTTGCTTTTAATTACGAAATTGATAGGGAGGGCAATATTGAATGGGCAAAATTGCTTAACAACCAAATGTATGAAGATATCAAGACTTATCCCGATAGGTTTTTGGGGCTTGCAACCTTGCCTATGAAATCCGTTAATGATGCTTGTGATGAGCTTGAAAGGACCATGAGAGACTATAATTTTGTCGGTGCCCAAATAGCCACAAATATAGACGGAATGGAGTTGGATGATGAATCCTTTCATCCTTTTTGGGAAAAAGCCGAAAGTTTAGGGGCTCTCATACTGTTGCATCCCCATTACACAATGAGCCGTAAGGGATTTGTCGATTTTCATTTAAGGAATATTGTCGGCAATCCTTTGGATACAACCATAGCTGCAATAGCCGGTGGTGTGTTAGAACGTTTTTCCAATTTGAAAATCTGTTTGTCCCATTCCGGCGGTTACTTGTCTTTGGCGGCGAGCCGGATGGACCATGCTTATATGGTACGGCCGGAGTATTCCCATTTATCGGATGCACCGTCAACATTTTTGAATAAATTTTATTATGACTCTATAATCCATGATATGAAAGCGTTAGAATATATAATAAGCCGAGCCGGAATCGATCGTATATTATTGGGCACGGATTATCCTTTTGATATGGGAGATCTAAATCCTGTGGATTCTATAAAAAGGCTTGGTGCTAATGAAAGTGATAAGAAGAAAATTTTAAGTGATAATGCTGTCATCTTGCTTAAAAAAGCGTTGGAGGTAAGATAAGTGAAGGATTACGGTAGATTGTGGGATTACGATTTGTCATCGAATACTTTGATAAAAAAACAAATACCGGAGGATGTTATAAAAAAATACTTGGGAGGCAGAGGTCTTGCATCTTACCTTATGTTGAACAACTCTAAAGCAGGTGCAGATTCTTTATCCCCTGAAAATATTATTTTGTTTATGTCCGGCCCCCTTACCGGCACGCCGGCACCCGGTGCAGGTAAATATATGGTAGTCACTAAATCACCTGCAACCGGGGGCTGGTTGGAAAGTTA
>CAZMPR010000085.1:0-3734 GCA_964568265.1 uncultured Clostridiaceae bacterium
AAAAGGAGGGGGAACTATTGAAGATTTCTCGTCATTCTAAAATACTTGAGATTATCGAAAACAATTTAATAGAAACTCAAGAGGAATTGGCCGAGCAATTAAAAAGCAGGGGTGTAAACGTAACCCAAGCAACGGTATCCCGTGACATTAAAGAGCTGAGACTTATTAAAGTTTTATCCGATGACGGAAGATACAAATATGCTGCCATGAAGGATCAAAATACAATGTTAACGGAAAGGCTGCTTAAAACTTTTGCGGAAACAGTACTTAGCATTGATTATGCCGGAAATATTATTGTGATAAAAACTTTTTCGGGGGCAGCCAATGCAGCAGGAGAGGCGATAGATGCATTAGATATCAAGGAAATGGTGGGTTCCGTTGCAGGAGATAATACTATTTTTATTTTAGTAAGAAATGCGGAAAATGTTCCCGCTCTGATAGAAAGATTTAAAAAATTAATGAAATAGGTGAATTTTATGCTTCATGAACTACACCTAAAAAACTACATAATATTTGAAGATGAAAGAGTAAGTTTTACAAAAGGTCTTAATGTTATAACGGGAGAAACAGGTTCGGGGAAATCCATAATTATTGATGCCGTCGGTATTCTGTGCGGCGGCAGGTTCATAAAGGAAGATATTAAATCCGGAGCAGATAAAGCATTTATCGAAGGAGTTTTCGAAATAAATGTAAACAATAATGCTTTGGATTTAATTTTAGATGATTATGGTGTTTCGCGGGAAGATGATAATGTGCTTTTAATACAAAGAGAAGTGAATCAGAGCGGCAGGTCTTTGGCAAGAATAAACGGACATGCAGTAACACTGGGTATGCTGAGAAACATAACTGAGCATATTATTGATATTGTTGCTCAAAATGAACACCAAAGGCTTTTTAAGCCCGCATTTCACATAGATCTCATTGATAATTTCGGCACATCCGAATTGGATGATTTAAAAAATGAATTAAGTCAATTGACATCGGAAATCGATTATAACAGAAAACAATTAAATGATTTATACGGTACAAGCCTTGAGAGAGAAAGAAAGCTTGATTTATTAAAATACCAGATTGATGAAATAAAAAAATCGGATTTAAAAGAAGATGAATTGGAGAAATTAAAGAATAGGAGAGCTGTCATTTTAAATGCTGAAAAAATATTTAATACTGTTTCGGGTATTTATGAAGCATTGTACGGCAACCGGGATTTCGGCAAAAGCATTATTGACGAATTAGGCATTTGCTTTAACGATATAGAAAGTATCAAAAATATTGATTCCGCCGCTACTGAATACAGTGATACTATAGCAAATTGTCTTTATCAATTGGAAGATCTTAAAAATTCTTTGAGAGATTATAGAGACAGTATTGAATTCAGCAGCAATGAAATTGAAGTTATAGAAGAAAGGCTTTCTCTAATCGATAAATTGTCCAAAAAATACGGAGATACTATTGAGAAAATTTTGGAGTATGCAGATGAGGCACAAAACGAATATGAAAGGCTTAAAAACAGTGAAAAATCCGTAAAAGAACTTAGTGAAAAACTAAAAACTTTGGAAGAAGAATATTTTATAAATGCAAATAAACTTTCAGTAATGCGTAATAATATATCAAAAGATATCGAAATATTAATTGAAAAAGAGTTAAATGATTTGAACATGGAAGGGGCAAAGTTTTTTGTAAAAAATGAAGTAAAAGAGGGTTTTATCAATAAAAACGGCATTGATAAAATCGAATTTTTATTGTCCGCAAATCCGGGCGAAGTTGAAAGATCGTTGGTGAAGGTTGCATCCGGCGGGGAAGTTTCCAGGATTATGTTGGCTTTAAAAACTGTTTTGATTAAGGTGGAAAACGTTGATTGTATTGTTTTTGATGAAATAGATGCGGGCATAGGCGGAATGACTACAAAAATGGTTGCAGATAAATTAAAATGGATTTCCGGTATAAAACAAACTCTTTGTATTACGCATTTACCACAAATTGCATCAATGGGAGATAATCATCTCCATGTGTATAAAACTGTAAATAATGAAAAAACTTTTGCATCCATAATAATGATAGAAAAAGACCAACGCATAAAGGAATTGGCTAAAATGCTGGACGGTGGAAAAGACAGTAAACTGTCAATTGATCTGGCAAAGGAATTATTAAACAAAAAGAAATAAGAATTTTTATTTACTTTTTCAATTTTTTTAATAGAATAATAGGACTTTAAAAAAGGAAAGTTAAATAATAAGAAAGTTGAAATGAAGGATGAACTCTCTTGGGGGATCAGGAGAGTGAAGTTATTGGGTTTACCGAAAAAGAGAATATATACCAAATGGCTATTATCTTTTTTTATTTTAATGACAATATTATCAATTTCTTCGATTGTTGCGGGGTTTCCGAATGAAATTACCATGATAAAAGGAGAAAAGCAAAAATTTCTCAATAATATTATTTTTAATATTGATTTAGAACAAAACCAAAAAAGTATAGAAGTTAAATCAGCAAGTTTATTATCACCCTATACTTTTTTAAATGCCCAAACTACTGGTACTATAAAAGGAGAAATAAAGCTGTTTGGTTTCTTCCCCATAAAAAAGCTTACTGTTAATATTTTGCCGGATTTAATGGTGGTACCTTCGGGAGAATCAATAGGTGTCAAAATCAAATCAAAAGGAATAATGATTGTTGGTTTATCATCAATAACCGGCTTAAGCGGAAAAAAAACATGTCCGGCGGCTGAATCAGGATTCATTGTGGGAGATAAAATAATTGAAATAAATAATCAAGCAATGGAAAAAGAAAATGATATAGTCGAAATTATTAACAGTGATATAAATAGGGGAAAAAGGTGCAGGGTCCTAATCGAAAGAGATAAAAAAGTTATGGAATTGACAATATCTCCGGTGCAAAGTGTTGAAGATAAGTTATATAAATTAGGGCTGTGGGTAAGGGGAAGTATTTCCGGTGTGGGCACCCTTACATTTTATGAACCTTTAAGCGGTAGGTTTGCAGCCTTGGGACACGGTATAACAGATGTAGAGTCTGGATTGTTGATTGATATTGATAATGGGAAGATTTTAAAATCAAAGGTTATAAGCATCCAAAAAGCAAAAAAATCATCCCCCGGAGAGATAATTGGGATATTTAATGAGAGCAATGGTATTTATGGGATAATAGAAAAGAATACTCCCTACGGAATATATGGTTATATAGATCCCGGAAAAGTGAACAGAAATGTGAAAACGATGCCTATAGGCCTCGGAAGTCACGTAAAAGAAGGCAATGCAAAAATTTTGACCACAATTGAGGATAATAAGGTGGAAGAGTTTGATATTGAAATACAAAAAGTTTTTAAGCAAAACAATGCCGATTCTAAAGGAATGATAATTAAAATTACGGATAAAAAGCTTATAGAAAAAACCGGCGGTATTGTTCAGGGAATGTCCGGCAGCCCCATAATTCAAAACGGAAGGTTAGTTGGCTCAATAACCCATGTATTGGTGAATGATCCAATGAGAGGTTACGGAATATTTGTAGAATGGATGTTTAACGAGACGAAAGATGATAAAACCGCCGAGTATCGTTCTGTATCGGGTCAATAAAAAATGGGTGGACAATTTAGTCTGCCCGTTTTTTTTATCTAAAACCAAGTTAGCTTTACGCTGTACTCTCTAAAAATATCTGGCTTAACATAATAACAAACCCGTCATCCGAGGCTGCAGAGGATTGTTCTATTGGCTGTAATT
>CAZMPR010000085.1:3744-6224 GCA_964568265.1 uncultured Clostridiaceae bacterium
CTTAAAATTATGTTCTTTACTAACAACAAATCGTCATCCTGAGTTTACGAAGGATCTTCTATTTCGCAAGTCTTATTGACAGTTAAAGTCAAAATTTAAAAATATGTCTTAATTTGTATTTATTTTGTGAACGATAATTGGTATTAAATAGCAGGATATGATATTGCTATGTCGAATAAGTATTTTAAACATAACGAAAGGAGAAAAATTTATGGATACAGATAAAATTAAAATACTTATTGCTGACGATAATAAGGAATTTTGCTGTATTTTGAGTGAGTACTTAGGTATTCAACCGGACTTTGAAATTGTAGGTATAGCAAAAGACGGAGTGGAAGCTGTTGAACTTATTTCAACCAAGTTACCGGATATTGTTATTTTAGACATAATAATGCCTCATCTTGATGGATTAGGCGTGCTTGAAAAATTAAATACCAAGAACATTGAAAAGATTCCAAAGGTCATTATACTTTCTGCTGTGGGACAAGATAAGATAACTCAGAAGGCGTTAACCCTGGGTGCGGAATACTATGTAGTAAAACCGTTTGATATGGATATATTCTCCAAGAGGATTAGAGAAAGTATGGGAACTGTTAACACGGTTTCCGAAAGAAAAAATTTGATTGAGCATCCTTCAATAGTTACATATGGTTCTTCCAGAGACTTGGAAGCAGCAATAACAAATATTATCCACGAAATAGGCGTACCCGCCCATATTAAAGGCTATTTATACCTGAGGGATTCCATAACAATGGTAATTAACAACGTGGAGCTTCTCGGTGCGGTTACTAAAGAGTTGTATCCTTCTATAGCGAGAAAATACAATACCACTTCAAGCAGGGTTGAAAGGGCAATACGACATGCTATAGAGGTTGCATGGGGTAGGGGACGAGTAGATGTGATTAACAGCCTTTTCGGCTATACCATTCATAACCAGAAAGGCAAACCTACAAATTCCGAATTTATTGCTTTGGTGGCGGATAAATTGAGATTGGAAATGAAAATCAGTTAATTGCGGCATAATAGTTTTTTGTTTTAATTAAATATTTTTTAAAAAGGCTTAGTGTGCATAGGTCATTATATATTGTATATGATTTTTATTGGGACTTATAGATGCTAAGCTTTTGTCATTTAAATTTTCAACCTTTATAATTTATAATAAGTATGAGAAAAGCCTTGTGACTGCTTCAATAAATTTAATGGTCTTAGGTAAGTTTTTATAATACTCGGTTGTAATCAGTGTGCTTTTCTCCAGGTCTTCAAAAAACAATTTATCAAGTTCTTCTGTTTTTTCTCTGTCATATATTACTGCATTTATTTCATAATTAAGTTCAAAGCTTCTGATATCCATATTAGCAGTGCCCACTTGAGACAGTTCCCCGTCAATGGAAATAACTTTTGAATGAACAAAACTGTTCTTATCGTAAAAATATACTTTTACTCCGCTTTTTATTAATTCGTATAGATAGGTCATTGAAGCATAGTAAACAATAAAATGATCGTACTGTCCCGGGAAAAGTATCCTCACGTCAATACCGCCCAAAGCCGCAACTTTTAGTGCTTCCATTATACTTTCATTGGGAACAAAATATGGAGAAGATATATATATATGCTTTTTGGCCATGGTTATCATTTTTATATAGCTTTGCAATATGGCCGGATATGAGGAGTCAGGCCCGCTTTTTACTAATTGCATAATCTTTCCGGAACAGTTTTTTGATATGGGGAAATATTCGTCTATATCATTGTCATCAAAGGTATAATCTCTGTTGGCTCGTTTTATTGTCAGATAATCATCTAAAAAGACAGCCTGAAGACCTAATACAAAATCACCTTTTACCATAAGGTGGGTATCTCTCCAATAACCCAGCTTTCCTTTACCTAAATATTCATCACCAATGTTTTGACCGCCGACAAAACCCGTATAGCCGTCAATTACGACAATTTTGCGATGATTTCTAAAGTTTATCTGGGTGTTAAATTTACTTAGGATAGGCGCTAAGAAGTAGCTGTATTGAAGGACCTCTATATCTGCATCACGTAAATCCTGAAGATATTCTTTACCGATTTTTATTGAACCTACTCTATCAAATATAAACTTTACTTTAACACCTTCCTTAGATTTTTTTATAAGAATATTCTTTATTTCGTTCCCTATTTGATCATTTTTCACTATAAAGTATTCTAAATGGATATGATGTTTTGCTTTTTTAAGTTCAGCTTTCAGGGCATCAAATTTCTCTGTGCCATTTTTAAATATTGTAATATCATTGTTAATAAATATAGTTGAATCACTGTTTTTGTTCAGCAATTTTATAAGGGAAATGTACTCGGATGATTCAATATTTTTAATTGTGCAGGATAATATTTCTTTTATAAGAGGGCTGATTTCATCCCCTAATTTATGCTTCTTCCAATTCCTGCCCAAGAACAAATAAAGAAACATACCGAAAGGCGGCAACAGCACTATAATTAAAAGC
>CAZMPR010000086.1:0-760 GCA_964568265.1 uncultured Clostridiaceae bacterium
CATTTTGAATAAGCTTTAACAAAATGTTTTCTACATCTTCTCCCACATACCCGGCTTCTGTCAATGAAGTGGCATCAGCTATAGCAAAAGGAACATTAAGCATTTTTGCTAAAGTCTGAGCCAGGAGAGTCTTACCTGAACCTGTAGGCCCAATAAGAACTATATTGCTTTTTTGCAATTCTACATCATCATATTTGGATTCGGAATTTATTCTTTTATAATGATTATAGACGGCGACAGATAATGACTTTTTTGCGCTATCCTGACCGATTACATACTTATTAAGAAAATCCATTATTTCTGTAGGCTTAGGTACATCCTGAACATCTAAATCCAAATCTTCCTCAAATTCTTCGTCTATTATTTCCTGGCATAATTCTATACACTCATCACATATATAAACCCCAGGGCCTGCTATGAGCCTTCTTACTTGATCCTGATTTTTACCACAAAATGAGCATTTGAGTTGCTTTTTGTCCTCATATTTGGCCATAATTACACCTCTTCCTACTTCCTCTTATATAAAACTTCATCAATTAATCCATATGCATTCGCTTCTTCAGCTGACATAAAAAAGTCTCTTTCCACATCTTTTTCTATCTTTTCCAATGGTTGACCGGTCTTTTCACTTAAAATCTTATTTAATGTTTTTTTAGTCCTTATAAGTCTTTCAGCATGTATGATTACATCCGTTGCCTGGCCCCTGGCGCCGCCTAAAGGTTGATGTATCATCACGCGGGCGTTGGTCAATGCGAGCCTC
>CAZMPR010000086.1:770-6205 GCA_964568265.1 uncultured Clostridiaceae bacterium
CTCTTGCACCACCCAAAGGTTGGTGTATCATTATCTCGCTGTTTGGCAATGCGTACCTTTTACCTTTTGTTCCCGCTGCAAGCAGAAATGCTCCCATACTTGCTGCCATCCCGACACATATAGTGGATACATCAGGCTTGATATGCTGCATAGTATCGTATATGGCCAACCCTGCCGAAACAGAACCCCCGGGACTGTTTATATATAGATTAATATCCTTTTCGGGATCCTCCGCCTCTAAAAATAATAATTGTGCAATTACCAAAGATGCAGTTATATCATGAATCTCTTCTCCCATAAAAACTATCCTGTCTTTTAAAAGTCTGGAATATATATCATAGGAGCGTTCGCCTCTGTTTGTTTGTTCTACAACAATCGGAACCAAACTCATCTTTCTACCTCCCTAATAGTATTTTCTATTTTGATATACTGTTTTCGATTAAAAAATCTATAGTTTTTTGAACTAATAATCCTTCTTTAATGTGCTGTATATTTTCTTCCTTTAAAGTTGTTTTGAACTTATCAACTTCTTGCTTATACTGTTTAGCAATCCTGTCTATTTCTATGTTTACGTCTTCTTCTGATGCTTCAATCTTTTCCTCATTTGTGATTGCCTCAAGAACCAGTTGAGTTTTAACATTCTTCATCGCTGTTTCCTTATAGGTATCTCTTATTTCTTCCATAGTAGTATTCATATATTTTAAATAAGTTTCAAGGTCAAACCCTTGATATCTTAACTGAAAGTCAAAATCTTTCAACATAGAAGTAATCTGGTTTTCTATCATTATTTCAGGAATATCTACATTAGCGTTTTCTACTACTTTATTAATAATTAGATCTTCATATTCATGTTTTGCTTTTAGATTGGCTTCTTCAGTTTTCTTTTTATTTATATCCGCTTTTAATTCATCTAAAGTCTCAAATTCGCTCACATCTTTTGCAAATTCATCGTCCAATGGCAGCAGCTCTTTTTCTTTAATCTCTCTAACTGTTACTTTAAAAAGCGCCGGTTTGCCAGCCAAATTTTCAGCTCTGTAATCATTTGGGAAGCTAACATTAACCTCCACTTCCTTGCCAATTTCCGCACCGATAAGCTGATCTTCAAATCCAGGAATAAATTGACCGGAACCGATTACCAATTCAAAATTCTCGGCTGTTCCTCCGTCGAATTCTTTTTCATCTACAAATCCCTTGAAATCAATGAATGTTTTGTCACCTGATTTTACTGTTCTGTCTGCTACATCTATTATCCTTGCATTTTTTTCTCTTAAGATTTCCAATTCTTTTAAAACATCTTCATCTGTAACATTATACTCTTTTCTTTCTGCTTCTATACTCTTATACTGCCCCAATATAACTTGGGGCTTTACAATAACTTCGGCTTTAAAAACCAAGCCTTTGCCGCTTTCGATATCTACGATATCTATCTTTGGTGTATCAACAGGTTCCAATTTGTGCTCGTCCACTGCTTCTTCGTATGCATCGGGACAAACCTCGTTTATGGCGTCTTCATAGAATATTCCTTCACCATAATACTTTTCTATAAGTGATTTTGGTGCTTTTCCTTTTCTAAAGCCTGGTATATTAAACCTTTTTACATTTTTAAGATATGCCTTCATTATACCTTTATCTAATTCTTCCGATGAAACATTAATCTCTAATGTTGCAATATTGTTTTCAATTTTCTCTAATTTTGAGCTCATCAATATCCTCCTCAAGTATTGTGTTTTCATAATTTATTATTTATCCCTGTTTTAACTATTTAATTATATCACATCAATATACCATATCAAGTGTAACACGAATTTTGACTACTTTTTGCCTATTTTCTTGAGCATATCATAATGATTTTTCTTATGCAACAGATTGATTCGGAATGCTTATTTTGTTAATTACCTGGGTTACCAATGCGAATTATTCAACATCCACTGCTGCAATTGATAAAAATTCCAAAAAAAACCTGATATCTATTATTATCAGGTTCATTTTCTCAATTTAAATTAAAAATAATTACTCTATGGGTCTAATATTCTTAACCAGTTCATCTATTTCGTTTTTAAAGTTTCCTTTTGGTTTTCCTGCCCTAATATCGTTTGAAATCTCACTTAACCTTTGTACAACACTATTATCTGTACTTACATAAACTGTTGTTATTTGTCCTTCTGTCTCTCTTGTTCTTTTTGCTATATTGCCTATCAAACCCTCATTTTCTTCAGTATCCGTATCTCTCATGTTCTCTTTACCTTCAATCTTTGCGCCCACATATGCGCTTGTATTATATATTACCACCGACGCGTCCATAACACCCGGCATAGCAATAATTTCTCTTTTTATGTTATCTGCAGCCTTATTTACATCATCCCAACCGGGACTGTAGTTACTATGCGGAGTTATCCTATTTCCCCCTCCGGGCATATTTAAATCCGCAGTAGGGTCAGGAATTCTTCTTAGAGCGCAACCCGAGACAGAAAATACAAAAATAAGGATAACGCTTAAAAATACTTTCTTTTTATATTTCATATACTCACCCTCATAAAAAATTATCGTAGTTTATTTTTAGCATTAAAGGATGAATATATTAGTGTAAAACTTAACTGTAATGTTATTTTTTTATGCTAAGTATGAGCCTGTTCGACATAATGATATAAAATTTATCAAAACTGACAGAATTTATATCGGCCTCGCAATCCACTAAATGAATCAAACACTTACCGTCACAACTAAGAACATTCACACCGCCAGAGTATATTATTCTTTGTGTTTCCGCTAAAGTCAAATCTGTGGAAGCAGCAATAAATTCGCCGACTTTTACATTACCCGATAACATTGCTACTTCTTGAGTAGACGAGTTTTTAACCGTGTCTTTTATATATTCAATATGCGCCAATTCGCTTTCTTCCTGATTATAAACTCTGTTCACTATAATTTTCGCCAGAATTTCTTTTAGAGCTTGCAAATCTATTTTATCTTCATCTATATATTGTTTAATTTCCTTAAGCTTCTGTGGCGATACTTCCGTCAGTAATCTATACCAATTTAAAATACTGTCTTTATCGAGTTCTGTTACCTTTTTAAAAATGTCAATGGGTTTAGAATAAATGGAAAAGTAATCAGCTTGTTCTATGGGAAAAGTGGTCATAATCAATTCCGGCTCTATCCCTACAGCCTCCATCATATGTCTGCATAACCGAAAACTGTTAATTTGATTGCTGTTTCCGATTTCTAAATCAGGTTTTATCTCTATTGAGTCCATGCCCATTAAAAAAGGATATATAAGCTTTGCATATGTAATGTTTTCTTTATTATCAAGGCTCTCCTTAATTTCACCTTGATTAAAAAGACCGGATATTTTTACCTTCTTCATTAATTCTATTAATTCAGGGAATTTAATATCATTTAACCAACTGCTGTTATATACTGTTCCAATTTTTGAAAAGTCTAAAAAGTTATCCAACTGCTTTTTCAATTGTTTTAGGTTTCTATCTAAATTTTTTCGACTCAGTTCCTTAGCCTTCCACGATCGGAAAGGATCTCCGATAAGAGCTGTAACATCACCTATAATCAAAGTTATTTTATGTCCCATACGTTGCAATTTACCGGAAAGAACGAGAGGCGGTATATCTCCGATATGCAAGTCCATAGACAAAGGGTCAATACCGAATTTAATATTCAAAGGTTTATTGTTTTTTATTGACTGAGAAAACTTTTTATAAATTTCATCTTCAGGGTAGAATTCTTCGCAGGAAGACTTGAGTATTTCTAATTGTTCTTCCAATTCCAAACTACTTAAGTCCTTTTTAAAATCAGCTCCCTCCGTCTCTATATCCATCAAAAAGTTCACAGCGTTTAACATTATCCAACCCCCATTTAGATGTTTATTCGGGAAAGTCTGAGTAAGATTCGTTTAAATTTATATTTTCAACTATATCTTTTGCTGCTTTAAAATCTTCGGCTCTTACAAATACGTCTACCCCTAAGACAGTTCCCATAATAGTTTTTATAAAACTCTTATTGCCTCGGTATTTTTTTATAATCGGAATGTTGTATTGAGACAGCAAACCTTCAACAATATCGGCCTCAACATCGTTGTAAACCTGTAAAAGAAAAACATATTTCTCGCTGTTATCATTCATAAACAATCCTCCATAACTTTTTGTGAAGACTTATTATTTATAGCACACACCATTAAAAAAAACCCGCTAAACATTAAAACAACTGCCACCTACATACTCTCTTAAGATAGAATTATTAGGCACACATTTTGGACTGAAAGGGAGCAAATAATTAAAAAATTTTAAAAGTCTTTTTGCTTCTATGTATTCAATTAGATTCTGATCAATATTTTTCAATAAAGAAACGGCCGTTGGTTTTAAAACGCACAACTCATAGGATAAAGAAGAATTAAACATTATATCCGCCTGTTCCTGAAAAGGATATATATATTTATCTTCTCCACGCCTTACCATATCCCATCTTTTTATAGTAGTAAGGGCATCCCTAACTATTCTTCGTATCAATCTTAAATCTGAAGTAGGCACCCTATTGTGGTTATCAATATTCAGGTGGGTTAATGCAGATACATATATCTTATATTTTATCCTTGGCTCAATACCTTTTGTAAGCTTATAATTAAGACCGTGTATACCTTCGATTATAATTATTCTGTCATCGGATACTTTTAATTTCCTACCTTTCCATTCCCTATTACCCGTATGAAAGTTAAAACACGGGATTTCAACTTCTTCACCGTTTATCAATCTGTTTAAAACACTGTTAAATAAATCCGTATCAATAGCGTCCAGGGTATCGAAATTAAGCTCTCCATCAGGAGTTTTCGGTGTATCTTCCCTGTTTTTAAAAAAGTCATCGATTGAAACTTCTACAGTTTTAAGTCCGTTAACTCTAAGCTGAATTGACAGCCTTTGAGCAAAGGTAGTCTTCCCCGAAGATGACGGGCCTGAAATCAAAACCAACTTCTTCTTATCTTTTGAATGACTAATCTTATCCGCTATCTCCGCAATTTTCTTTTCATGCAGGGCTTCAGATATCCATACCAATTCATTAATTCTTCCGTTTGCAATATAATCATTTAAATGGCTTATATTCTCTATTTCCAGTATTTTACCCCATTCTTCAAATTCCCGAAATACGTTAAAAAGCTGAGGCTGAGGATAAAATTCCGGAATACGATCAGGATTTTTCCTATCAGGAAATCTAAGTATCAGACCAGGGGGATAAAACTTCAGTTCAAAGCACTTTAGATACCCTGTTGACGGAACTAAATACCCATAAAAATAATAATATTAAGATAGAAAAAATAGCAAGATATTTAAAAATATTGATATTTAAACTATTCTTTTTCATCACTAAATTTATATCCTATCCCTCGAACTGTTTTGATTAAGGTTCGATATTCTCCTAAATTATTTCTAAGC
>CAZMPR010000087.1:0-6188 GCA_964568265.1 uncultured Clostridiaceae bacterium
GCAGCTTCTGCTTGTTTTATTTCGTCCAATGTGAACTCGGCAACAGTTTGTCTGACTCTGTTCTTTATAAGAACTTTATAGGCTGTATCGATAAGCTTTATGCCTGTTTCACCGGAGGTCATGTTTCTAAGCAAGTAATCTAATCTTATACCTTCATATTTTAAAGTAGTCTCTTTACCGTCTCTTATATCGGTATAATCGCCGCGATAGGCTCCTGCGTTTTGGTTTTCCGCTTCCCTTATAGAAAGGGGTATACTGGCCTCCAAACCGGGTCCTTCAAAAGTCAGTGTTGCGCCGGTAATGGCATCAACATTGTATGGGTCTTTGCCGGCTAAGCCGCCGTTTGTTATATGCTTGAAAGAGCTCTTCGAAAAATCTACTCCGCTTGAAGGTATAACTTTTATTTCATTTATCAATTTCAATAAAGAACCGTTTTGTTTATATACTCTGAAATAACCTTTAATAGAGGGGTTATCTTTTGCAGTGTCAAAAACAGCTTTCACATCATTGGCGTTAGTACCCGTTTCATAAACCAATACATATTGGTCTGTAGCATCCTTAATATCCTTTATTGTTACGGGATCATTCGGGTAACCGTCTGCTGAGACGAATTCAACCTTATCATTATCGGCATATCCCTCCAATAACTTTATAAGGGGTACTCCAACACAATAATCTGTTTCTGTTCCTACTTTTTTTGCATAGGACCAATTGCCGCTTACTTTGGGCATCAAAAGAATCTCAGCCCTTGTAAGTGCTTTGCCTCCGACAGTTATTGCTGCCGGCAACTCCTCCCCAACCAGAATCTTTTGTATAGTTTTATTAAACAGGGGATTGCTCATTTCCGCTACATGTTGTTGCCCTAACATTAGAAGCGGCGCTTCATCATCTCCTAAGGTTTCTAATGCTCCTGCCTGAGGGACGACTTCAGGCTTGCCCCTGTCCCCGGCTCTTTGTAATGCAATAATTGTATCTACTGCAACTTTCCCCGTCGCATCACCGGCTGAAAGTTTTGGAAAGTAGTACCTCTCCACTCCGAAAGCCGGTGTGATCAGCTTTTTGGACGTGGTGGAGTCACCTTTATGTTCCGGATCAAAGGTCACGGCATAGCCGTCTCTTGCCAAGAATCCAATTTTATATTGATTATACTTGTCCGCCTTGAATCCTGATTTATCAAATAAATCTTTAACCTTTACACCTTTACCCATGAAAATGCTCTTTGTTGGAGTGGTATTGATAGTGGAATAAAGGTTAGTTGACTGGGACATTGCCATAAGTTCATCTTTGGTATAGGATTTTTCATTGACTAACCCTATACCTTGCCCCGTAACAACTAAAACCGGTTGAATTGTTTTGGGTGCCCATGTATCGGCATATACAAAGCTTAGGGATGAAAAAATTAGAGTCAGTGCCATTAAAAAGGCTAATCCTTTTTTAACCTTCTTAAAACTCAGACAGTTCATAATATGTACCTCCTAATTTTATTTTATCGGCGGTGTTTCCGTCCGATTTATACAGTATTCTAAGCAGTTTTCTATCCTTCACATACCCTCCTTTGAAACATATTTAAAGAAGATGTCTAACAATTTCAGTTCGTTTTTTGCGGGCAATAAAAAAACTTCTTTCGTTGCAAAAAGAAGTTGAAATCTATGTTACTCCTTTTCGCATTGGAAGGTAAAACGGTTTCCCGCAAGACCCTATCGTTTTATTCATCATGCAAATATTTCTCGTTTAGACAAATAAAATCGGAGTAGTATAAAATATTAAATTATTTTGTTCACACTTTTCATTATAATGATAAACATGTGTCAATGCAAGAAATTTCAGCCGCAAACGAAGGGATTAAAGGTTGCAATTTTTGCATTGACTTGGGCAACAAGAATATTCTTAAAGTATATCAATAAATACTTCTGTAATTAATATGCTACATTGATAAAAATTTGACAAAGTTAACCTTGTTTATTATACTAATTTTGTATAGTGATTTAAGTCGAATTTTGTAATATACTCTATTGGGGGTAAATGTTTTAATTATTTCTATCATATCGGAGACATATCAGTTCTCATTAAAATATTAGGTAAAAATTAAAATAAATTTTAGGAGGTGCATTTGTTGGTGAAGGGCAACAAATGTTGTTGTAATGAACGTAGCTCATATTTTAAAAGATTAGACGACATATTAGGAAAATACGAAGGAAAAGAATCAGATTTAATTCCTATGCTTCAAGAAGTTCAAAATGCTTATGGGTATTTGCCTTCCGATATTTTAGATGAGTTTTGCGAATGTACAGGCATGCATCCGTCTCAAGTAATGGGTGTGGCAACTTTTTATTCACAATTCAGGTTAAAACCCCCGGGTGAGAATCTAATAAAACTTTGTTTTGGAACAGCTTGTCACGTTAACGGAGCCGAAAAGATAGCCGAAGCTCTGTCCGATGAGTTGGGAACGGAATTAGGCGGTACAACAAAAGACGGAAAATTCACTTTGGAAACCGTTGCATGTTTAGGATGTTGCAGTCTGGCCCCTGTCATGATGATTGGTGACGAGACATACGGGAGACTTACTCCGGAAAAAGCAAGAAAAACTATCAGATCATTTTACGACAGGAAGGGTGAGTGATTTGGATAATAACAGTTATAAAATCATTGTGGGACTTGGCAGCTGCGGCATAGCGGCAGGCGGCTATAAAGTATATGAGGCGCTGAAGCAAAAAATTGAAACCGCTGATATGCCCGTGGACCTTGATGAGACAGGCTGTATGGGTATGTGTTACAAGGAAGTAATGATAGAAATCCGTGATCCCGCAAAGGGCAGTTTTATATATGGTGAAGTAACACCGGAAAAGGTTGAAAGGATTTTCGACTCTCATATCCTGAATAATACTCCTGTGGAAGAGTGGTTGGTCAGGTCGGATACCATATCCACAACGGAAGATATTTTTTTTGACAAACAAAATCGCATTGTATTGAAGAGGTGCGGTGTTATAAATCCGGAATCTATAGATGAAGCGATTGAAATGAACGCATATAAGGCTTTGGAAAAAGCCATAAAAACTATGACACCCGAAGAAGTAATACAAGAAGTTCTTGACTCCGGTTTAAGGGGCAGGGGTGGCGCCGGATTCCCTACCGGCATGAAATGGCGCTTTGCAAGGACGTCACAGGAGCCAAAAAAATATATAGTATGTAATGCAGACGAGGGAGATCCAGGTGCTTTTATGGATAGAAGCGTATTGGAAGGAGATCCCCATTCAGTAATTGAGGGCATGCTTTTGGCAGGTTATGCTATTGGAGCTGATGAGGGCTATATATATGCCCGTGCCGAATATCCTTTGGCAATTAAACGATTAAAAATAGCCATAAAAGATGCAACCTTGAGAGGCTTTTTAGGAAGCAATATTATGGGAACGGATTTCACATTTAACATAAAGATAAAAGAAGGGGCGGGAGCCTTTGTTTGTGGCGAAGAAACTGCCCTATTGGGCTCCATAGAAGGTAAAAGAGGAATGCCTCGGATGAGGCCTCCTTTCCCGGCAGTGAGCGGGCTTTGGCAAAAACCTACAAATATCAACAATGTGGAGACCTTCGCCAATATCCCCAACATTATATTAGGCGGTGCCGGTGAATATTCGAAACAGGGAACTGAAAAAAGCAAAGGAACTAAGGTTTTCGCATTAGCAGGAAAAATAGCCAAAGGCGGTTTGGTAGAAGTGCCCATGGGTATGCCTTTGAAAGAGATAATATATGATATCGGCGGCGGCACTTCTTCAGGTAAAAAGTTTAAAGCCGTTCAGATGGGCGGCCCTTCGGGAGGCTGTATTCCCGCTGAACTGATTGATACAATTATAGATTATGATTCCGTAAACCAGACCGGAGCCATCATGGGTTCCGGCGGCATGGTTGTAATGGATGAAGACAATTGTATGGTTGACATTGCAAGGTTCTTTCTCAGTTTTACTCAAAAAGAATCCTGCGGTAAATGCACTTTTTGCAGGATAGGAACCAAAAGAATGCTCGAAATTCTTACCAGGATAACCAAAGGTGAAGGTGTTGAAGAAGATATTGAAACTTTGGAAGAACTATCGAATAACATTAAGAAAAATTCCCTTTGCGGTTTGGGGCAAACAGCACCAAATCCTGTGCTGACTACTTTAAAATATTTCAGACACGAATACGAAGCCCATATCAGAGATAAAAAGTGTCCTGCAAAACAGTGTAAAGCACTGATTACCTACAGAATTTTGGAGGACAAATGCACAGGTTGTACCGCATGCAGCAGGGTTTGTCCGGTAAAGGCCATAACCGGCCGGGTGAAAGAGCCCCATATAATTGATAGCAGCAGATGTACAAAATGCGGGGCTTGCAAAGCTGTTTGCAGATTTGATGCAATAGTTGTCGAATAACGGTAAAGGGAAGAGGTGAAATGATGGATAAATTAAAACTTACTATAAACGGTGTGGAGATGACTGCCAACCCGGGACAAACCATATTGGATGTGGCAAAGGAAAACCGGGTTTTAATACCTACATTATGCCATGACGACAGATTAAAACCTTTTGGATCCTGCTTGTTATGCAGAGTAGAGGTGGAAGGCGCAAGAGGGAATATGTTGGCCTGTGGCACACAAGTTACAGATGGCATGGTAGTGAAGACGGAAACCGATGCGATAAATGATGCAAGAAAAATGTGCCTGGAGCTTTTATTATCACAGCATTATGGTGACTGTACCGCGCCATGCAGTTTAACATGTCCTGCCGGCATAGATGTTCAGGGGTATATAGCCCATATTGCCAATGGACAATATCAAAAAGCAGTGGAACTTATTAAAGATAAAAACCCATTGCCCGTGGTTTGCGGCAGAGTATGCACACGACCATGTGAAGACGAATGCAGGAGAAATTTAGTAGATGAAAGGGTGGGCATTGACTACCTTAAAAGATTTGCATCCGATTATGATCTAAATTGCGGTAATCATTATCTGCCGGAAAGAAAACCGTCGACAGGCAAAAAGGCCGCAATTATAGGTGCAGGTCCTGCCGGCTTGTCATGTGCATTTTATCTTGCCAAAGAGGGTCACAAAGTTACTATATATGAAAGGCGCCCCAGAGGCGGCGGCATGCTGAGATATGGCATCCCCGAATACAGAATGCCTAAGGAAACATTGGATAAAGAGATAGAAACCATAAAAGATTTGGGTGTTGAAATCCAATATGCCAGAATCTTCGGTGTGGATGTTACCTACGACAGCTTGAAAAAAGAAGACTATGAAGCTATATTCCTGGGAATAGGTTCACAAGTGGGATTGCCCATAGGCTGTGTTGGAGAAACCTGCCCCACAGGTGTTTATTCAGGTGCCGACTTTTTGGGCAATGTAGGCTTGGGGCATAAAATCGATCTTACGGGCAAAAATGTTGTTGTAATAGGCGGTGGCAACACTGCAATTGATGCGTCGAGGACGGCCTTAAGATTGGGAGCCGAAAAGGTCACTTTGGCATACAGAAAGACAAAAAATGAAATGCCGGCCCATGTGATGGAAGTTGAAGAAGCAGAGTATGAGGGTGTTGAATTTGAATTTTTAGCGGCACCAAGGCAAATAATCAGCGACAAAGGGAAACCCGTATGTATCGAATTTATAAGAATGGAATTGGGAGAACCCGATGCTTCGGGCAGAAGAAGACCTGTGGAAATACCCGGTTCAGAATTTAAAATGCCCGCCGATTATGTAATAGGTGCTATAGGTCAAACCCAAGACTTAAGCTTTATTAATGACGGATTCTTACTGGAAACGGATAAAAACAAAATAAAAGTTGACCCCGATGTTTTAACCACTAATATAGAAGGGGTTTTTGCAGGCGGCGACGGAGTCACAGGACCTCAAACCGCTATAAAGGCTATTGCGGCGGGAAGAATTGCTGCATATTCTATGGATAAATATCTAAGGGGAGAAAAGGTGGAAAAGCTTCCCGGCATATATAATCATGTAAAGGCCAGAAATCTTAAAGATATGGATATAAAAGAGTATGAAAAGTATGAGAAAATTGAAAAGATAAAGATGCCTATGCTGAACAAGGAAGAGAGAAAGCATAATTTTATGGAAGTTGAGTTAGGTTATACGGAAGAGCAGGCAAAGGCGGAGGCAAAGAGGTGCCTGTCTTGCGGTTGTCAGGATGTAAACGAATGCAAATTAA
>CAZMPR010000088.1:0-6086 GCA_964568265.1 uncultured Clostridiaceae bacterium
ACCGATAAGCCTATAGCAGACAAAACTTATTCCGGGGTTAAACATGGATGGGGATATACTGTTTTTGAAAAAGACCATAAAGAAATCGAACATGAAATGACGGTATTTGTGCCCGTTGAGGACAGTATCAAGGTGACTCTGATTAAGGTTAAAAACAAAACCGGAAGCAAAAAACAATTACAGATTACTTATTATGTTGAACCCGTATTAGGTGTTAGCGAACATGTGACAAAACAACATATTGTAACGGAATTCGATGAAGAAAACGGTTTATTTATGTTTAAAAACAGTTACAATAACGATTTTCCACATAGAAAGATGTTTACTTTTTCAACGGAAAAGATTAATTCTTATACGGGAGATAAGTGTAAGTTTTTAGGTTCTGCGGGAAGAAAGGATTACCCTGCAGGGCTTTTGAATGATGAACTTGACAAAAACGTAGGCGCAGGATATGAACCGTGCGGTACAATTGAAATCAGAATAGAATTGGAAGCCTGCGAAGAAAAGGAATTTGCCTTTTACATAGGCCAAGTCAGGGACGAAGAAAAGTTAACAGATTATATTGTCAAGTATTATAGGTTAAATTATGCAAAAACACAGCTTAGCAGAGTAAAAGGACATTGGAAGGATATCACCGATGTAATAAAAGTAGAAACTCCGGACAAATCCATGGATTTGATGTTGAACGGTTGGCTGACATACCAAACGTTAAGTTGCAGAATATGGGGCAGATCGGCTTTTTACCAATCTGGAGGAGCCTACGGTTTTAGAGATCAGCTTCAGGACGCGTTAAATATCGGCTTAATCTCTTCGCAAATATTGAAAAATCAAATACTGATTCATGCAAGGCACCAATTCAAAGAAGGCGATGTTCAGCATTGGTGGCATCCCGCCGAACGCAGCAAGGGTGTCAGAACAAGGTTTTCTGATGATTTATTGTGGCTTCCTTTTGCAGTGAACGAGTATGTGGATATAACCGGTGATTATTCGCTACTTAATTTAGAAGAGACATTTTTAGAAGATCAGGAACTTAAAGAAGATGAAGATGAAAAATACGGTTCGCCGGAAATATCCGTTGAAAAGGGTACAATATATGAACATTGTATCAGAGCAATAGAAAGGAGTTTAAGGTTCGGAGAACACAATTTGCCCATTATGGGTTCCGGGGATTGGAATGATGGAATGAACAGGGTAGGCAACAAGGGGAAAGGGGAAAGCGTTTGGCTTGCATTCTTTTTATATTCCATACTCACAAGATATGCTTCTATTTGCGATTTTATGGATGATAAGGACAGAGCCGCAAGGTATATAAATGAGGCGGAAAAACTAAAGGCTGCCATAGACGGGAACGGATGGGACGGGAATTGGTATAAAAGGGCTTATTATGATGACGGCACACCTTTGGGTTCGACGGAAAACAATGAGTGCACCATAGACTCAATATCACAAAGCTGGGCGGTATTATCTAACGCCGGGGATAATGAAAAATGTATAAAAGCCATGGAATCCTTAAAAAAATATTTGATAAAAGAGGATGAAGGAATAATACTTCTTTTTGCACCACCTTTTGATAAAGGCGAAAAAGACCCAGGATATATTAAATCTTATGTGCCAGGAGTGAGGGAGAACGGCGCTCAGTATACTCATGCCGCCTCTTGGGTTATCAGCGCATTTGCAGCTTTAGGCCGGGGTGATACGGCCTGGAAGCTTTTTAACATGATAAACCCTGTCAATCACACTAAAACCATAAAAGAATGCAGTATTTATAAAACAGAACCTTATGTTATGGCTGCAGATGTTTATTCAGTGAACCCTCACGCGGGTCGTGGAGGTTGGTCTTGGTATACGGGGGCGGCAGGCTGGTTTTTTAAGGCCGGCCTGGAATTTATATTAGGATTCAAAAAAAGAGGAGATATGATATATATAAATCCTTGTATTCCTAACTACTGGGAAGGCTTTCAGATAAGCTACAAATATCGCAGCACTAAATATAGGATAAAAGTAGATAATCCTGATAAAGTAAGTTCCGGTGTTAATTATATTACTCTGGATGGCACAAAAGTTAAAACAGAAGGAATAAAACTGATTAATGATGAGAATGAGCATGAAATTACAGTGATTATGGGACCGGGGCAAAGTAATAATCCTTCCGCGTAAAACCATTGTATAAAAGAATAAAAAATAATAGAATGATAGTTGATGATAGGTGTTAGGAGGTTTTATTATTGTTAGTGGAAACGGCAAAAAAATATTATACGGGGAACTATGGATTAAACTGTGCGGAATCTATATTATATGCTGCCAATGAAGAATACGGTTTGAATTTGGAAAAGAATGCCTTACTGACCATGGCGGCTTTCGGTGGCGGCATGGGTGTGGAAGAAGCTTGCGGTGCCATGACAGGGGGATTGGCCGCTTTGGGCATTCTTTTTGTGAAAGAATATGCTCATGAAAGTGACAGAATAAAAAGATTGTCAAAAGAATTTATTGATGGATTCAAGGAGAAGTTAGGCACAGATAATTGCAAAAAGTTGAAGGATATGTATAGAGAGGATATAAATAAATGCGAATACATAGTAGTATGTGCTGCAGAACTGCTCGATGAAATAGTACATAAAGAAGGCTTTCGGAAATAAGACCGGGAGCTTTTTCCATTTGCTATTATCTTTTCATTTAACTGATGGATTCATTTCTTAATAAAAAATACTTTTTCGGTATTTTATTGAACGCATTATAAGGACAAGCATATTATTATTGATAAAATTTCAATAGGATTTATTACATTTCATTATCTTGTATATAAATAAGATTAGATATAAAATTAACGGGAAGGTCAACATAAAGTTTTAATGTTTCATGATAATGACGAATATTTAGGATTTTTTTTACGTCCTATCTATTATAAAGGAAATCTATACATATATATTTTGAATGCAGGGGGTGATTTTCATAGACCCATTGATGAGTTTGAGGGATGTAAGAAAGGTTTACCGGGTAGGAAACGAAAAAGTAGTAGCGCTGGACTCCATCGATTTGGATATAGAAAAGGGTGAAATATGCTGTATATTGGGTACGTCAGGCTCGGGGAAATCCACTCTTTTAAATTTAATGGCGGGACTTGAAAGACCCACCCGCGGAAATATTATAATAAAAGGTAAGCCCATTGAAAAAATGAGTGAAAACGCTCTGGCAAGATTTCGCAGAAAAAACATAGGATTCGTTTTTCAATCTTATAACTTGATACCTACTCTTACAGCCATTGAAAATGTCAGCCTGCCCTTGATTTTTATGGGGATTGATAAAAGGGTAAGAAATGAAAGGGCAAAAAAGCTGCTGAAACAAGTGGGGTTGGATAAGCATATAAGGCATAAACCAAATCAAATGAGCGGTGGTCAGCAGCAAAGAGTCGGAATAGCCAGGGCCTTTATTGGAAACCCGGAAGTTGTCTTTGCCGATGAACTTACGGGAAATTTAGATTCAAAAACTTCGGCGGATATAATGAATCTTATAACTAACATTACCAGAGAAAACAATCAAACTTTAGTTATAGTGACTCATGATATCAATATGGCCAAGTATGCCGATAAAATTGTATATATTATGGACGGCAGTATAGAAAAAACTGAAAAAGCGATTAATGTATAGGGGGTAAAGATATTTGAAAAAAAGAATTGTATTTTTAGTCATTGCAATAATGATATCACAGACTTTTTTGTCTATTGGGAATATCGGTTGGGCTGACGCCAAAGATCCTAAACTGATTATATCCGGTGGCAAAATACCCGTAGTAAACGGAGGGGAAGATGCCAAGCTGAGCATCCCGGTGGAAAATATCGGCCCGACAGCGGCAAAGAATATTCAGGTAATTATGCAGCTTGACGAAGATTCTCCTTTTGAAATGGAAGAACTGAATATTACATATACAATAAGCAAATTGAACGCAAGAAAAACCGACAGTGCAATATTTAAAATAAGGGTGTCCGATGACGCAGAGGATAAGGTATATTCAGTAAGATTGAATTACTATTACAGCAACATGTCAGGCACTGTTTTTGAAGGCTCGGATATTATAAAAATAAAGGTGCAAAATTCGAAAAAGCCTCCGAAACTTATTCTTTCCGCAGTAAGTCACGGTGATGAACCTCTCAATGCGGGAGAGAATAAAACGGTATCGGCTGTGATAAGAAACAACGGTGCGCTGGAAGCCAAGGAAGTAAAGGTATCATTAAAAGGTTTAAACACAACTGGTTTTACGCTGCATAAATCACCCGATGTCAAGCAATTGCCGGATATCGGTGCAAATAAAGTAGTTCAAGTCGATTATACTCTAAATCCTTCATTAAGCATGGAATCAGGCAATTATGATTTAACTTTGAAAATTGATTATAAAGACAGTAAGAATAATCCCTACTCAGAGGAAATATCTTTTTTCCTTCCGGTAAAAGGATTGGATACAAATTTATCGGATATAAAAATACAAAGTATTATCGTGCCGGATAATGAAATAAATGTAGATGAAAGTTTTAAAATAGTATTTGACGTAGTTAACAAAAGTGCCATTGAAGCTGATAATGTAAAAGTCAGCTTGGGCTTGGAGAAAGATATTATATGTAAGTCATTAAATATCGTAAGTTTAGGCAAGTTGGAGAAAGATCAGGTGAAAAGAGTTGAATTCGAGCTTTATGCTACTGCCGATGCCGTTACAAAAAATTATCCCATACAAATAAATGTTGAGTTTGAGGGCGGTGTCGGAGCAAAGAAAGTAAAGAATACTATATCTCAATATACCGGGGTGTTTGTGAACAGGAGAAGAGGCAGCGGTACTCCAAGGATTATTGTAGACAGGTATGATATTGAACCATCAACAATAAAAGCCGGAGATAATTTTAAACTCACCATGTCTTTATTAAATACCAGTTCAATAAATACAGTAAGTAACATAAAGGTTTCTTTGGTAAGTGACGATGGTGTATTTAATCCGGTAGATAGCAGTAATACCATTTACATAGAGAGTATCGGACCTAAAGAGAATATACAAAAGGTATTCTCTTTGATGCCTAAAAGAGATGCGGAGCACAAAACATACGGAATTTCCGTAGATATTGATTATGAAGATGAGAAGGGTACTCAGTTCAGTTCCAAGGATATAATAAGTGTGCCGGTTATACAGCAGGTAAAATTGGTTTTAGGCGACTTAATGGCACCGCCTGAGGTATTCATGGGGCAGCCTTTTCCTGTTTCGATAGAATTCTTTAACATGGGAAAAACCGTTCTATATAACTTGATGATTAAAACAGAAGGAAACTTTACCACGCAAAACTCCAATTATTATGTAGGAAACTTCGAAGCTGGAAAAACCGATAGTTATGATGTAGGTGTAATTCCGGAGCAGGAAGGTCCCATAAAGGGCAGCATTATTTTTTCCTTTGAAAACGCAGTGGGTGAAGCCTTGGAAGTAGTAAAAGAATTTGAATCCAATGCAATTATGATGCCTATGGAACCGATGCCGGAGCCCGGTTTTAATGATGATATGGGAAACAACGGCAGCGGTGGGAAATTCATAAGTTTTATTAAAAACCCTTATGTGATAGGTGGTTTAATCATACTTATTATAGGGGCTGTAATAACAATCAAGAAGATCCGTAAAAAGAAAAAAGAGATGTGGTTGGATGAATAGCATGGATATAATAAATATGGGCATCAGAAATATGTTGAGGCGCAAAACCAGAACGATACTTACGGTATTGGGAGTAATCATTGGCACTTCCTCTATAGTCATTATGCTTTCTTTGGGAATAGGAATGAATGAAAATTTTAAAAGAGAAATAGAGAGAATGGGAAGTCTGAATATAATAAATATTGATGCCAATTATATATCGCCGGATATGAATGTAGGAGGCGGCATAAATAAGGAAGAAGTAAAATTAGACGATAAATCCTTGGCACGTATTAATGCCATAGAAGGCGTTGATGCCGTAACACCCATTATGTACAGTTATTGGAAGTTCGGTGTGGGTAAGCTTGTGGGAAGCTTCAGCGTCATCGGCATAGATTCGGCCGTTATGGAAAAGTTTGATTTTAATGTG
>CAZMPR010000089.1:0-6082 GCA_964568265.1 uncultured Clostridiaceae bacterium
CCGGATTCAGTTTACACCGGACTTGATGCCGGCAGACGTTATCGGGACTAATATATTGGAAAATGAAGAAGGAACCATGGGCTTCAAGTTTCATAAAGGTCCGGTTTTTTCTCATTTGGTTTTGGCTGATGAAATAAACAGGGCGACACCAAAAACCCAATCATCCCTTTTGGAGGCGATGCAGGAAGGAACTGTAACTGCTTTTAACAGAACCTACGAATTACCTAAACCTTTTATGGTAATGGCTACTCAGAACCCTATAGAAATGGAAGGCACATACCCATTACCGGAAGCACAATTAGACAGATTTTTATTTAAAGTCGAGGTAGGTTTTCCCGATTTTAAAGAATTGAAAGATATTGTAGGCTTGACAACATCTAATACCGAACCGGTTCTAAAAAAGGTTGTTGAAGGAACAGAAATATCCCAAATCAGAAAAATCGCCGGGGAAATACCCATCGCGGGTCCTGTGCTTTCCTATGGGCTAAAGGCTGTCATGTATACACATCCTGAGGAAGATTCTCCTGAAGCGGCAAAGAAATATATAAGATTCGGCGCCAGTCCGAGGGCAGCGCAATCCATTGTAAGCTCGGCAAAGGTTTTGGCACTTTTAGATGGCAGATATAATGTATCTTTTGATGATATTAAATACGTTGCATACCCGGCATTGCGCCACAGAATATTTCTTAATTACGAGGCTATAGCCGACGGGATAAACAGTGACGGACTGATAAAAGAGATATTTAAAGTTTTGGATAGTGAGAAGATTTAGTATGGAAAATAAAATTATAAGCTCCGATTTTTTAAAAAGATTGGAAAGGCTATCTTTAAATATTGAAAAGTTGATGAATGTAGGCGGCGGCGGTGCCAGAAAGTCAAGAGCCAAAGGCAGTTCCGTTGAGTTTTCAGATTTTAGGGAATACACAGCCGGGGATGATATAAAAAGAATCGATTGGAATGCTTATGGAAGGCTGAACAGGCTTTTTGTAAAATTATACATGGAAGAGAGAGAGGCATTCATAAACGTATTTTTGGATTGCAGCAGGTCCATGGAATTTGATAAAAAGTCTATTCTGTCCACAGAACTTGCAGCCGCTCTATCATATTTATCCCTGATAAATATGGACAGGCTTTGCCTCAACTTTCCAGAAGGTGATAATCTTAGGGTATCCGAAGTTTTCGGCGGCAGAGGACAATTCAACAGGGCCGTTTCTTTTTTGGAAAGAGCCCAATTTATCAATCAAACCGATTTGGTTACCTCTATAAAGAAGAAAAGGTTTGTCGGTAGAGGATTGGCAATTATCATATCGGATTTTTTTACCCCTGGGGATATGGATGAAGTTTTAAAGTACCTTGTATTTAACAGACAGGAAATTATGTTGCTTCATATATTGTCTCCTCATGAGCTGAATCCGAAAGTAGGCGGCAGCATGAAGTTAAAAGATGCCGAAACAAAGGAAGAAATAAATGTAGAGTTTAGCGCATTTACTTTAAATAAATATGAAAAGGCACTTAACTCTTTTATATCAGATTTAAATGAGAAGTGTAAAAAATACGGCGGCTTATATATTAATATTAAGTCGGATGAAAAGATGGAAAAAGTATTATTTGAGGATTTAATAGAAAGCAGGATTATTAAATAGGGGTGCTTACTATGGGCTTTAATGCTATTTATGCATTGTGGCTTTTACCATTTTTAGGGCTGATTGTTTTAATGTATCTTCTGAAAGAAGAGCATGAAGAATTGGAAATCCCCAGCCTTTATCTTTGGAAAACGGTGATGGCCGATTCAGAGGTTAAAAAACCCTGGCAGAAACTGAAAAAAAATATATTGATGATATTACAGCTGTTGGCTGCTTTTTTGATAATCATAACTTTGGCAGGACCATTTTTAAAAACACAAAAGGCCTTGGGCGGTAATATTATTATAGTTATTGATAACAGCGGAAGTATGAATGCCCAAATGGAAGGAAAGAGCAGGCTGGATATGGCCAAGGTTATGGCTGAAAGCATTGTAAAAGAAGCCTCCCGTGATTCATCCTTTACTGTTATTACATCCGCCAAAGATGCAAAAGTCGAGGGCAGCAATATAAAAGATAAAAATGAAACAATAAACAAGATTAAAAAGATAAAAGCCGGTAATATGGAAGGCAATTTAAATAACCAATACTCCTTAATAAAAGCAATTTATAATCAATACCCGGATGCGGAAGTTTTTGCCTATACTGATGAGCCTTTTTCTTTGGATGGTATGAAAGGTGAGGTCACAAATTTAGGCGGCAATGGTGAAAACTTAGCTATAACAAATATCTCATATAAGGAAGAAAATGATGACTATACCGTATTGGTGAGAATATCAAACACCGGCAACGCTACCGGAGAAAGGGAAATCGCTCTATACGGTGATGACAACCTGATTGAATTAAAGGATATTGAAATTACGGCAGGAAGCACAGTATCCGTGTATTTTTACGGAGTGGAAAAAGAATATGATTATTTAACGGCGGAGTTGTCAAAGGGCGATGCCTTGAAAGAGGATGATAAGGCTTTTTTAATTACAGAAAACCCGGAACCCAAAAAAGTGCTTATGGTTTCCAAAGGAAATACTTTTCTGGAGAAAGCCATAACAGCCATTGAAGGTTTAGAATTGTACAAATCTGATAACATAGATACTTCGGAGGATGACTTTGATTTATATATTTTTGATGGCGAGACCCCGAATGCAGTGCCTGAAAGCGGCTCTATTCTTTTTATAAATCCCAAGCAAAACAATGCTTTTTTGGATGTAACAGATGAATTAAACGGTATGGAAGCCTATTTCGAGGCTAACCCCATTAATAAGCATACCAAGAATCAAAGTTTTTTTATAAACAAAGCAAAAATAATAAAGAAACCTATTTGGGCAGAGACTTTGATTGTAACCGATGATAATGTGCTGTCCGGCATCGGCAAATGGGAAGGCAGGAAGACCGCTTATATTTCCTTTGATATACGTGAAAGCGAATTGCCATTGACCCCGTCTTTTCCAATTTTCATTTATAATATCGTGTCTGAATTGGCAGATTTGGAATCCAAAGGCATGGGTTTTTACCAAAGCGGGGAAACCATTGATTTGGCTTTGGCACCGGATATAAAAGAGGCGGAAATAACACTTCCGTCAGGGAAAACTGAATTACTTAAAGAAAATATTCTGTCTTATGGATTTGGCAATACGGAGGAAACAGGAATATATAGAGCGGACTATTTGAAGGGTGAAAAAGCGTATCAAAAGTTTTATGCAGTAAATTTCCCCCCGGAGGAATCGAAAAATTCTTTTTCGGATTGGCTGGCTTCAAAGAATGAAAATAGAGAGATTAAGAAATATAATGCATCTTTAAATATGGAAAAACCTCTTATCATTATAATAGTGTTGTTACTTTTCACGGAATGGGCGGTGTATAATCGTGGGATTTGACGTAATGAGTCCTATATGGTTGGCATTTATACCGGTGGGAATTGTATCTATTATTCTTTTATCAAAAGGCTTGAAAAGAAAAGGAGATGTAAAAAGGAATGCTGTTATTTTTCTCAGAAGCCTGTTAATAACGCTTTTGCTTTTGGTTGGTGCAAAGGTTGGCTTAACATGGACTGTTAACGATACTGCGACGGTTTATTTAATAGATGCATCGGATAGCATGAAGAACAGCAACACGATTTCGGAATCTTTTATCAGGGAAGCAATGGGTTATATGAAGGATACGGATATTGCCGGAGTTATACTTTTTGGCGAGGATCCGGTTATGGAAAACTTTTTATCAAAAGAGCCTACCTTTGAAAAAATAAACAGTATGGTAAAGGGAAGTTTTACAAATATAGAAAGGGCTATAACAGCCGGCATATCAATTTTGCCGGATAAAAACAGAAAAAGGATTGTGCTCATTACCGACGGTGAAGAAAACGAAGGAGACAGCAGCAAAGCCGCGGGAATTCTTCGGGATAAAGGTATTGATTTTAAGGTTTTTAAAGTAGATAGAGACAGAGGAAACGAAGCGGCTATAGTAAATATAACGGCTCCGGCCGGATTAAATAAAAATGAAAGATACAACATTGTTGTTAATATAAAAAGTAATTTTAAAACAACGGGCAAGCTAATTTTGTTTGATGGTAATGAAAAGGCTGCCGAAGAGATTGTGGAGATTTCAAAGGGTGAAAACAAATTTGTGTTCAGCGATACGGCAGACAGCACTGGATTTAAGACTTACAGGGCTGTTTTGGAAGCCGACGGAGACCGCGACAGAAGAAATAACGAGGCTTCTGCCATCATCAATGTAATGGATGAACCTACGGTGCTTTTGCTTGAAGGAAGCGCCGGGGAAGGCGAAGAAATAGCAAAGATGCTAAGCGCGGCAGGCCTCGATTATAAAAGGATGCATGCCGAAGCGGCACCGTCATCCATACAGTCGTTGATTCAATATAAAGCTATAATATTAACCAACGTTTCTGCGGAGAAATTAAATAACGGTTTTTTAAATTCCCTGGAACCTTATGTGAAAGATTTCGGCGGCGGGCTTGTTGTTATTGGCGGCGACGATTCCTTTGCCTTGGGAGGCTATTATAAAACACCATTGGAAAAAGTGCTGCCGGTCAACATGGAACTGAAGGGTAAAAAGGCTATTCCGGATATGTCCATAGTATTGGTAATAGATAAGTCTGGCAGTATGACCGACGGCAGCGGAGGAGTCACGAGAATCGAATTGGCAAAGGAAGCGGCTTCTAGAGTTTTGGACTCCCTAAGGGACCAAGATATCATCGGAGTTTTGGCCTTTGATACCAGCATGTATTGGGTAGTGGAACCTCAGAAGCTGGGAAACAGAGAAGAAATCAGAAATAATATAGGTTCAATAAGAGCCGACGGGGGTACAAGTATATTGCCTCCACTAAAAGAAGGTATTAAAACAATAAAAAGCATAGACAGCAAAATAAAACACGTGATACTTTTGACAGACGGCCAGGCTGAAAAGACAGGCTATGATGATGTATTATCCGATGCTGCAGCTTCGGGAATTACTGTGTCTACTGTGGCTGTAGGGCGGGATGCGGATGCAAATCTTTTAAAATATATTTCACAAAAAGCCGATGGGAGGTTTTATCAGACAGATGAATATACAAATCTGCCTACTATTTTTGCAAAAGAAACATTTATGGCCGCCAAGGCTTATCTGAACAATAGGGAGTTTACTCCAACACTGGTATCAACACATCCGATTATAACAAATGCTGTAAAAGAAGGCTTGCCTAATCTTTTGGGTTATGTGGCGGCAAGCCCTAAAGATACTGCAAGAGTAGTTCTTGAAAGTGATGAAGGAGATCCTGTACTGAGCCTATGGCAATACGGATTGGGCAAGACTGTTGCCTGGAATTCGGATATGAACGGTATTTGGAGCGGCAATTATGTGAATTGGGATAATAATGGGCTTTTATGGAACGGCATCGTTAACTGGACAATCGAAAACTATGATGATGAGGAGTTACAAATAGATACTCAGTTAGACGGCGGTTATGCTTTTATAAATGTAAAGCAAAAAGACAGCAATGAAGAATATGTAACAAAAGCCATTATTACCTCGCCTTCGTTAGGTACATCGGAGATTTCACTTAACGCAGAGGCACCGGGGCAATACGGCGGAAGCTTTAAGTTAGATGAGATAGGCAGCTTTTTAATCAAAGTAGTGCAAGAAGAAGGCGGAGAAATAATAAGAAGCCTTGGAACCGGGTTGTCCGTGCCCTATTCCCCTGAATATGCAATAGATGCAAAAACCGATACTTTGGATAGGCTGGTAAGCGAAAGCGGAGGAAGATATATCAATAGCCCCAAAGAAATATATGAAGGGAATATAGCCGATGTCAGAGGCAGAAAGGATTTAACTGCGGTGTTGCTTCTTTTAGCTTTTACAGTATTTTTAGTTGATATCGCTGCCAGACGATTGAAACTTCCTTTTGATAAAATAATAAAAAAGTTTAATAATATGTCAAAAAAGGTTAGAATAAAAAGAAAAGAAGATATAAGCAAAGCTAAAGCGAAAAAATGGGATATAAGAAAAAG
>CAZMPR010000090.1:0-1142 GCA_964568265.1 uncultured Clostridiaceae bacterium
AAAAACCTGCTAGGTATGATGATGACGACACACCTATTTATTTAAGCAGTGTGATGCTGTTGCCGCCATATGAAGCAGAACAAAAGAATACTACAAATTTTACAATAGATATGAAGAGGCTAAGTGTCGCTGAACTAGGGGATGTATATTCAGAGGGATTTAAGATAACGGTACCGGCAAAAGCAAAACTCAAAGTAAATAAAATAGAATTAGGAGAAATGCCTATAACACTTAATTATTCTGCTGATTTAGAATCCGGTAAGGATAATGTAATTTCAGTTGAGGCTCTGCTCGGCTTTTATTCAGAAGCGGAGGTCGAAGTAGATGGCGATTTAAAGGATAAAATCGAAAGTGCTGCCGGTATGAAAAGAGTTAACCTAAAAGCGGTAAAGAGAATACTGGTAGATAACGACATAAAACAAGTTACGATAACCGGAAGCCTTGAAGCTTTAGCCGGCGGTTACAAAAATACTAATTTAATTACATTAACAATATTATTAGCTGATTAGATATGGCAGCATTTTTATAAGAATGCAAACATTTTTATTGATACAGCACGGCAGGGCAGACAATACTGTCTGCCCTTTTGCTTCTAAACTATACATTTGCATTCGGGAGGCAGTTACATATGAAAAAGTGGATTATCGGGTTGGTCGTAACTATTATGTTTTTAGCAGGTGTTTACCTGCTGATTATGTATCAGTTGGGTGATAGAATATTTAACGAAATAATTGAGCAGCAGTTAGCACATTTGGAGCAATTGGAAAAGGAATTCTCAGATACCGGCTCGATTAATTCGGATGAGAATGTTGATAATGCTTCAAATCAGACATCCCCCCAACCATCAATAGAGAAGAAGTCCCCTGTAAATGAAGGCGGGTCTGCCGCCGGGCCAACCGGTGATATAAAAGAAACTGATGCAGGTAAGGACGGTAATGAGGAAAAAGTACCTATTGTTATAACTCGTGAAAAATTAGAATCTGCAAAAGTTAAAATCACTGCCTCGGATAAAGTAACGGTAGCTAATTTTTTATTAAAAAAACTGACCAAGGAAGATGTAAACGAGTTGACATCAATGTTATCAAGGGGTTTGACGGCAGAGGACAAGAAGAGGGCGAAGGAGATTGCCTATGCCAGGTTTA
>CAZMPR010000090.1:1242-6001 GCA_964568265.1 uncultured Clostridiaceae bacterium
GAGCCTATGGAAATATGCAAGTATAGATGAACTTGTTCAGATTCTTCTTGCAGTATCTGCTTCCTCATTAGCCGAGTATATTTTCGGTATATTTTTGTCAATGAAGCAACCTAATTCCGTATATTTAGTTAATGCAATTTTAACATTATTCTTGATTGGCGCCAGCAGGTTAAGCTACAGGGTCCTGCGAAGAGCGAGATATATTTATTATCCTTGTGAAGAGAACCAAAAAAGGATATTGGTTGTGGGCGCAGGTCAGGCCGGTTCTATGGTAATTAAAGAGATGAAGGAAAACAAACACATAGGGTATTTGCCTATAGCAGTTGTAGATGATGACAAGGCAAAGATACGCACATCTATTCACGGAGTACCGGTGCTGGGAGGCAGAGATAAGATAAAAGAAACGGTTATTAAAGAAAATATAGATGAAATAATTATAGCTTTACCGTCTGCACCTAAATCAGAGATAAGGAAGATAGTTGAGCTGTGTAAAGATACAAAAAGTAAACTGAAAACATTGCCGGGGGTATATGAAATTATAGATGGAAAAGTCAGTCTTAAAGCTATCAGAGATGTCAATTTGGAAGATTTATTGGGACGGGATGAGATAGAGCTGCATACAGAGGAGATAGCGGGATATATAAAAGACGAAACGATATTAATTACCGGAGGCGGAGGTTCAATCGGATCGGAGTTATGCAGACAAATAGCCGTATATAACCCAAAACAATTAATAATATTTGATATTTATGAGAATAATGCTTATGAATTGGAAAACGAGTTGAAAACTCATTACAAAAACAGTATTGATATACATGTTGCTATCGGTTCAGTTAGAGATCAGGAAAGATTGAGACAAGTTTTTATAAAGTTTAAACCCGGTGTCGTATTTCATGCAGCAGCTCATAAGCATGTGCCTTTGATGGAGCTTAATCCTTCCGAATCAGTTAAGAATAATGTATTTGGCACTTTGAATTTGGCTTTAATCTCTGAGAAGTTTAAGGTAAAAAAGTTTGTTTTAATATCTACTGATAAAGCCGTAAATCCAACAAATATGATGGGAGCTACTAAAAGGCTGGCGGAAATGATTGTACAAGCAATAGATAAACGCTGCGGAACTGAGTTCGTAGCAGTAAGGTTCGGCAATGTTCTGGCAAGCAACGGCAGTGTGATACCTTTGTTTAAGAAACAGATAGCCCAAGGGGGTCCTGTGACGGTAACACATCCTGATATAACGAGATACTTTATGACGATACCCGAGGCGGCGCAGCTTGTTATTCAAGCCGGCGCAATGGCAAAAGGCGGAGAAATCTTCGTCCTGGATATGGGACAGCCTATAAAAATAGTTGATTTGGCCAGGGATTTGATAAGACTCTCCGGATTTGAGCCGGATAAAGATATAAAAATTGAATTTGTGGGCTTGAGGCCGGGGGAAAAGTTATATGAGGAGCTCATGCTAAAAGAGGAGGGTATACAATCCACTTCTCATGAAAGCATATTTATCGCGAAGCCATTGGATTTAAGTTTTAATGAGGTTATGATGGGTGTAAAGGCATTGCAAAATGCCATGAATAATCCGGAAAGTTTAAAGCAGTGTATGAAAAGCATAGTGGAGACCTATTCTTATCGCGATGAAGTTGCCGTATCAGGCGAGAATTAGGTACAGTAAATAAGAATTTTATTGTTATGGGTCAGATTGTAATTCAATGTCCGACCCATTTGTTTTTTATCCCTAAGTAATGCACTGTTGCTCACAAAACTAAAAGCCGCCGGTTTTGAAGGGTTTCCCTAAATATAAGCAGACAGAGACTTGCCATAACAGGATAAAAGAATTGAAATAAAGCAGTTTTTTTGTTATAGTTTTACTATAATTCAGTATACTTTGATATGTGATAAAAAGCGCCGCAGGATATAAGGCTTTAAGAAGGCGGGAATACGATATGCAGTTGTTTTTAGACGAAATTATTAATTTTTTATCAAGGGAATTTGCAGTAATACTTACTGCCACATTGCCAGTCATAGAGCTGAGAGGCGCAATACCTGTAGGTATATCCCTCGGGTTATCCCCGCTGCACGCAGCGGTTCTGGGCTTCATAGGGAGCATGATTCCCGTACCCATTGTTCTTTTCAGCGTAAGGCCGGTTTTTAATTATCTTAAGAAAACCAGGTTTTTTGAAAGGTTTGTGAATTCCATTACAAACAGGTCTATGTCAAAGAGCGGCAATATAAAAAGATACGGTGTGTGGGGCTTAATCCTATTCGTGGCTATACCTATTCCCGGTACAGGAGTATGGACGGGGAGCCTTATAGCCGCTATGCTTAATATGAGATTTAAATGGGCTTTTCCCGCCATATTTACGGGAAATCTGATAGCAGGGATACTTATCATGGTATTGAGCGAAGGATTGTTTACTATATTCACATAAAAGTTTGGTCACATGTTTATTGTTTATACTTTAGCTATTAGCCAATGCCATAAAATACCTGGCCCAAGCCGGGTATTTTTGTGTTATCATATGAAGTATACAATTTAATATACCATAGTTTAGGATAATTCTATGCGCTAAGAGATGCAGAAAGGATGAAGTAACTAATGAGAACAGGAATTATTAAATTGGGTATGGTTGTTATGGCTTTGGTTATTTATGCTACTGTCGGGTTTGTATCTGCCGACACTTTATCTCAAAAGGACGAGTCTGTTACATATAGTTGGGCCGCCGGAGAAGTAGAAAAAGCAAAAACAACAAATCTTTTGCCGGATCAATTCAATATGGAGTATGGAACCCTCATATCAAGAGAAGATTTCACGGAAATGGCAGTGAAGCTGTATGAAGCCTTAAGCGGAAAAGAAGGTGCACTGCAGGAAGATAATTATTTTTCCGATACACGAAATACAAAAATTAGGATTGCAAACAGTTTAGGTTTGGTACAAGGTATGGGAGACGGTACATTTATGCCCAAAGGCACCACAACCCGTCAGGAAATAAGCGTAATCTTATACCGTACCTTAAAAGCTGCAAAGCCGGAATATGATTATTCGTATTCTTATGATTATGCATTTTCAGACGATTACGAGATTTCCCGATGGGCAAAAGAAGCCGTTAATTATTTATACGGTATCGGTGTTATAAACGGCGTCGGTGACAATCTATTTGACCCTAACGGAAAGACAACGAAAGAAGAAGCTATCGTTTTGGTGAAGAGAACCTATGACAAGGTTGCCGCGGCAAAGGATGATTTAGTTGTATCCCGCAGCGGGACGAGCAGGCGGCAAAGTGTTTTAAGAACAAAACTAAGCGAACAACTGGCCAAGGAGATGGGTAAGCCCTATAAGTGGGGAGGAACAGGACCCAACAGCTATGATTGCTCAGGTTTGGTACAAGTTGTATTCGGCAGAATCGGTATTTCTTTGCCCAGGGTATCAAGAGCTCAGGCTTTGGTGGGAACGTGGATTGCAAAGTCGGATTTGGAGTATGGGGACCTAGTGTTTTTTGCAAAAGACGGTAAGACGGTGCATCATGTGGGTATATACGTTGGAAACGGTAATTTTGTTCATGCTCCTCAAACCGGTGATGTGGTAAAAAAGTCAACTTTAATGTCAGGCTATTATGAGAGGACTTACTATTCGGCCAGAAGAGTAATTAATTAAGGACAATAACGAGAAATGTCATTCTGAAACGGAGTTGAAGAATCTTTGTGTTCGGTGGATAAGATTCTTCAGTCGCAAGCTCCTTCAGGATGACATTTTTAAATTCAGATAGAAATTTTTTAGAGCAATCAGTCAATCATCATCGTCAATTCTCCCGTAATATATTTCTTCCATTTCCTTATTGATTTTACTTTTGATATACTTTATTTTTTCCGGTTCCAATTTGTTCGGATCTATATTGAAAAGATAATCATTCAGTTCCATTTCTTTTATCATCATTTTTGTATGAAATATATTGGAGTCATAAATATTAACATCTATGGCGTTATATTTTTTCAGGGTTTTCGGTTCAATATAGTTTTGTATTGAATTAACATTATGGTCTATAAAAAACTTTCGCCCGTTTACATCTCTGGTGAAGCCCCTCACTCTGTAATCCATTGTGATTATATCGGAGTCAAAGCTGCCTATAAGAAAATTCAAGGCATTTAGGGGTGATATCTCCCCGCAGGTGGATACATCTATATCCACTCTAAAAGTGGAAATTTCTTTATCCGGATGGCTTTCGGGATAGGTATGCACCGTAAGATGGCTTTTATCTAAATGTGCTACAATGCAATCCTTCAGCTGCATAAATTCTCCCTTGTTACAGGAAGGATCCACCAAACTGCAGCACATTTTCTCTTCAGAAATAAGCACGGTAACGCTGGCACCCTGCGGCTCGTAATCTTGTTTCGAAATGTTCAGTATATTTGCACCGATTATATTGGCCAGTTCACGGAGAATATTTGTCAAACGTTCCGAGTTATACTGTTCATCGATATATTTTATATAGTCATTTTTATCTTTTTCCGATTCGGCATAGCAGATATCATAAATGTTAAAGCTCAACGCTTTTGTAAGGTTATTAAACCCATAAAGTTTTATCTTTTTGTTCAACCCTAACATCACGACCTTTCATAATTTTATTTAATATTAGCATAGTTCCGCTTAAAAAACCAGACTTATAAAGACATGGTAATTAAATGTATAAATATGTAGAAAATTATTATAAAATGAAAATTATGTTGATTTAATAATATGATTTTGGTATATTTAGTTTAAAGTGAT
>CAZMPR010000091.1:0-5949 GCA_964568265.1 uncultured Clostridiaceae bacterium
TCAGGTCCGGTAAGTGCAAGAACAATTCTTTTAGATCATAAGGTGGAATACGCGGTATTTGAAACCGCAAGAGGCGGCATAGTCAATAAGGGCCTGGGGTATGATATTGCTGATGTAGGTATTATAACAAACATACAAGAGGATCATCTGGGTATTGACGGTATTTATACATTAGAAGAACTGGCATATGTTAAGTCTCTTGTAGTTGAGGCCGTTAAAGATACAGGTTATGCTGTACTAAATGCGGATGATGAGTATTGTATTGAAATGATGAAGAATATAAAATCAAAACCCATACTTTTTTCTTTAAAAAATGATAACGAGGTTATTATAAATCATGTAGAAACAGGCGGAATTGCATTTTACTTTGATGGTAAAGAAATTATGTTGGCAGAAGGCGAAAAGACTATAAAACTAATGGATATAAAAAGTATTCCCTCCGTTTTAGGGGGTGTATTGAAATATAATATACAAAATGCGCTTGCAGCGGCTTCCGGTGCTTATGGAGCAGGTGTCGCTTTGACGGATATAAAAAAAGGTCTTGCAACCTTTAAATCGGATTTATCGGATAACCCCGGAAGATTCAACGTTTTTGACATAAACGGCGTGAAAGTTATAATTGATTATGGTCACAATATAGACGGATATAAATGCGTTTTGGAATCTTTAAACAAGTTGAAAAAGAATAGGCTGATAGGCGTAATAGGTGTACCCGGTGATCGTACCGATTCAAGTACTATGTTGATTGGAGAGATTTGCGGCAATTCTTTGGATAAAGATAAAAGAGGCAGGAAAACCGGGGAGGTTGCAGAGATTATGAAGTCAGGTTGCTTGATGGGTTCAATTCCTCCATCCGATATAATTATCGAACTGATAGAAGAAAGAGCTTTGGAAATGGCAATAAAAACTGCGGAGAGAGAAGATATTGTAATTGCATTCTATGAAGAGTTTGATTCAATGATAAATGTAATAGAAAAAATGAAATCTCCAATATACAAAACCGGCCTCATCATTGCCTGATGAGACCGGCGTTTTAGTAAAGCTGAGATATGCTGAGAGGATCAACATCCCATGATATTATAGAAAACTTGCCTTGGAATTTTCTCGAAAGTACTATCTTATATTTACTTATATTATCATCTTGATTTACTGTTATTTTAACTCTTGCCTCAGATGCGGAAGCCGGAGATTCAGCTCTGTGAGGATCGCTCATTGACCATAGCTCAATTTCGCCTATTTCTATTTTTATTTTATCTTTAATATTTATAAGGCTTTGCACGGTTTTGCGGTTATTCTTACTGAACTCATCATTTTCCTTTTCAACCCAATGGCTTAAGGCAGTCTTTTCGTCTCCTCTAATTATGGCATTGATATGGCTTTGCACCATTTCTTTTATTTCTTTTACTTCATTGGACTCGGGGTGAGTAGAGAATCCCGTAATAAACCAATTATTTCCAATCTTTACTAACTCTATAGAATTGACAAAGAAGCGGCCGATATTAATAGAGGCATAATTGGACTTCATTGCTACGCTGTCTAAGATTAAAGTAGGAGGTATATATGATTCTTTTTGATTGCCCGGCAGCGGAGTGTTAAATCTTTTGTAGTCAGTCAGCTTATTATTTAATGCCTCTTGCGGCAGAGGGTAATTTGTATTTGTATATATTTTTTTAGCTTCCTGCTCATATTCTTCATAAGTGCCGGTAAAATTGTAGTCCAATTGAAACATTTTTAGTATTATAGATTTTATATTAGATAAATCCTCATCATCTTTTTTTTGGATATTCCCTTTAATACTGAAATTTTTTAAATCATAGGTTATTTCATTTTCTCCGTAATTACTGATAAAATAAACCTTTTCTTCGGCTGGATTTAAATAATATGTCGGCGTGCAAACTCTTTGTACCTTTTTCTCCATATTTTCATGGTTTATAGTTACGAGAAGGTATCTGTCATCATCTTCGAAATGGGGGTTTATAGTGGTATAAATAATATCACCGGTGGATTTTAAAATATTTGCACAATAAACAGGTCCGTTTTCTATCTCTTTACTTTCAAATGTTTTTAGATTGACTATTCGTAAACCTTGAGAAGAGTCCAAAGTATATAGTATGTTTAGATTATCTGAATCCATATACATTCCATCTGCTATCTGAGTATAGGATTTATCTTCAAAATTATATAAAGCAACAATAGTATCATATTTATTATTCTTCATTTCCACAATATAGGTATCATCGTTATAATTTCTTTTAATAAAAGGCGTATAGCTATCCACAGCAATTGAGACAAATTCTTTGGATGCAATATCAAAAACCATACGGCTGTCAAACATTAATCTTTTTCCATCTTTTGACCAGCTTATACTGTTAAAATTTCTATATTTATATTTGGTTAAAACATTTTGAAGCTGATCGTTTTCCAGGTTGTAGATGTAGACATTGTCTTCACCGTCTATAAATGCTAATTGCCTGCCTTCTTCATCAAATCTATAGTTTTTTATTGCCGGAAATTTCCCCAAGCTTTTTTTAAAGCCGGCAGAGGGCTTTATAACATATAATTCAATCAATTGAATCATATTACCTATAATAACCTTGCTATTTTTTTCATCATACTTTGAATCAATTAGATTTTTTATGGCAAACACAGTATTATAATCCGGGGCGACTATTATAGGCAGATAAATTTCATCAACTTTTTTCAAAAGTTCACTATTTTTCTCTATGATATTTTTTTGAGAAGATAGTTCAAATTGCCACTTTTCAATACTTTCCGATTTGCTGGCATTTTTATTCGGCTTTTCTATTACCACTAACTTATTTTCTTTTATAGAACAAGCGGAAAATGAAAAGGCAATTAATAAAAATATCAATATAAATCTTTTCAAATAAATCCCTCCTGAATATGTCTAAGACATTTTATTCTAAGATAATGATGACCTCGGTCCCTTTTTTATTGTCACTTACAATTTTTATTTGGCCGTCATGTTTTTCAACTATTTCTCTTGCTATTGATAATCCCAGACCCCAACCCTCAATTTTACTGCTTCTGGAATAGTCACCCTTGTAATAGGGCTCAAATATGTTTTTTAGGACATCCTTATCAATACCTTTACCATAGTCCTGTATGGTTAATACAACCTTATCCGGTTTTTTTAGAATTATATCAACACATTCGGTTTTGCTATACTTAATACTGTTATCTAAAATATTTATAATTACTTGTCTGAATAAATCTTCATCAATATAAGTATAAATTTCATCTAAGTCCAGGTTAAACCTGATATTGTATCGTCTTGCTTTGTAGTACATGGAATCACATACTTCTTCCAATAAATTTTTTAAGTTAACATTAGTTCTATTTGCTTGGAAGTTATAGCGCTTCAATCTGGATAATTCCAAAAGGCTTTCAATCATTTTAAGCAGACGCTGACCTTCCGATGTTATATGGAACAGACTCTTATCCTTTACCTCCTCATTATCTGTTTTCCATAATAACTCAGCGTAGCCTAAAATTGTAGTCAAAGGAGTTCTTATTTCATGAGTAAAGTTGTCAAAAAAGCTTTTTTGCTTATTCTGTTCGTCTTTTAGTATATAAATCATGTTTTCTATACTGTCAGCCATAGTATTAAAGTTTTTCGACAGTTCTCCTACCTCATCATCCATATTGTCTATGGCAACTCTTGCATTTAAGTCTCCTTTGGAGAATTTTTTGGTTATTTCTGTTAAGTTTTTTATAGGGGCGATAATTTTATTTGAAATCAGTATACTTAATATTACTGTGAAAGTAGCAGCAAGAAAGCTTGTTATAAAAAAAATATTGATATTATTGCTTTTCATTTTATCCGCATCTGACAAATCATAAATAAAAGCAAGAGAATAATTGTATCTTCCTGCAATACTAACCGGCATTGCCAAATACAACGTTCTCGGACTCTCTTTGCTGTCGATATAATAGGCACTGTTTCCGTTAAGGGTTTCAGATATTTCAGGTCTTATAGCCTTGTTTTCATAAAAAACATCTTCCGAATCTCCTAACAGTTTATTACCGGAAAAAATTTGGATTCTGCATTTTATTGTTTTTTTCAGATATGAGGTTAAATATGGGGAGTCGCTTTCCATTACACTGGGTACTTCAAATATATTTCTTGCCTTATTTAGGGAATATTGCTCTACATAAATGGTTGCATATTCGCCCTGGCTTTGAAGATAATTCAGTATAGTAGACAGGTTATAGTTATCCGATATTTTTGTAACTATAGGGCCTAATATAACCAACATTATTAATAATGCGGCGATATTTAAAGCAGAAATTTTGCTTTTAAAATTCATGCCGACACCTCGAATTTATAGCCTATTGTAAATACTGTTTTTATAAAAGAACTGTAATCACCTAATTTTCTTCTTAAACGTTGAATATGCATGTCTACTGTCCTGCTGTCACCAATGTATTCAAAACCCCATACAGATTCCAATATGTTTTCTCTCGAAAAAACCTTTTTTTGATTCTCTATAAATAATAGCAATAAATCAAACTCCTTTGGTGTAAGGAAAACTTCAATCTCATCAATATGGATTTTCCTTTCTATGGGGTTAATGGATATGGGACCTGCTGTAATAGAATCATCTTTACCGCTGAATTTATCTATTCTTCTTAAAACTGTTTTGATTCTTGCAATTAATTCTCTGCTATCGAAAGGCTTTGTAATATAATCGTCAGCCCCCAATTCAAGACCCTTAAGTTTATCCTGCATTGAGTCTTTAGCAGTAAGAAGAATAATAGGTATATTAAGGCTTTGTAATGTTTTACAAGCTTCGAAACCGGTCATGCCCGGCATCATAATATCAAGAAGTATCAGATCAGGTTTTTGCAAATTGGCGATTTTTATTGCATCAAGACCGTTGTTTGAAGTTACTGTTTCAAAACCTTCAAGCTCCAAATTCAGCTTTATCAAGTCAACAATAGCCGGCTCATCATCCACTATTAGTATTTTCATTTAAACACCCGCCTTGTACATTCATATTAATATTATAATGTAAACTTGTATTAAAATTGTAACATTCTTTACTGTTATTTTCATGAAAACTTTTATCCCTCCATTAAATGGAGAAAGGATATTTAGTTAAAATAAAGGTTGAAATATGTTGCATAATAATTTATCATATTAATTGTCACGTTATTCTAACAAATGTGATTCAGGTGTTTTATTTTATTTGCCTTTATAGGCAGCTTAAACTTGGGGATGTAGCTCAGCTGGGAGAGTACCTGACTGGCAGTCAGGGGGTCGAGGGTTCGAGCCCCTTCATCTCCACCATCATTTTAGGTTAAAAAAGATGCCATGCGGTCAAAGCCGCATGGCATCAGCATTTTCAGGGGGTAATGACCCCTGTTTTTTACTCTTTAAAATCAAGGATGAAATCGGCTTTTTTCAATAACCCCAGGATACTTGAACCCTCGTAAACAATTAAATAAGAAATTTTAATAAAATAAGCGGGCGTGTTTTCATGGCGAAGATACGCCTGTTTTTTTATGCCCTTTTTTAAGGATTCAATAAAAATGAATGGAGGAATCAACATGTTAAAAGTATACCTAACAAGAGGTGACCAAGGAAAAGGTGTCTGGCTTGACTTACCTACGTCCCCCGCAGAGATGGGTGAAGCCTATGCCGTACTGGATAGCATTGACTCGGAGAATCTGGATACCCGCATATCGGCAACCATCTCTTCCGTTCCCAACCTGAAAAAATACGTTCAAGAACATGATTCACTTAAGCAATTGGATTTTCTGGCAACGGTAATTAATAAAATGTCCGACAGGGATGCGGTCATCTTCTCCGGCGCACTGGACATGGAATCAGTGAACGGAATTGAAGATACCATAAGGATTGCGAAAAATCTGCAAAGCTATGAATTATTTCCGGGTGTCACCACTTCGAAAGAACTGGGGATT
>CAZMPR010000092.1:0-5937 GCA_964568265.1 uncultured Clostridiaceae bacterium
CCATTGTTTCTTTAATTTTAGGTATGGGAGTGCCTACTACAGCTAATTATATAATACAGGCCACTGTTTCGGCCCCCGCACTTATGATTTTGGGTGTGCCTCCATTGGCCGCTCATCTTTTTGTATTTTATTTCGGTATAGTTGCTGATATAACACCTCCGGTTGCCTTAGCTGCTTTTGCAGGTTCGGGAATAGCAGGTTCTGATCCGTTAAAAACAGGCTTTGAAGCATTTAGGTTAGGCTTTGCAGCTTACTTGGTGCCATATATTTTTGCATTGTCGCCTATATTGATTTTAATCAGGCCGGAAGGAGTTGCAACCACATCATTTATATTTAGCGTAATTCTGGCTGTAGCCACTGCAATTATTGGTATGATATGCATCGGTGCATCGACAACAGGTTTTTTTGTCACAAAGGACATATGGTATGAACGCGTTTTATTATTTGCAGCAGGCGTAGCACTTATTAAGCCCGGTATATATACCGACATACTTGGGGCAATAACTTTAGCTGCTATTTGGCTACTCCAATCTAAGCGCTTAAAGCAAAAAACAAGTCAAATATCTGCTTGATTTAAAAATGAAAGGTTGTTGCAAAAACCGTGTGCAACAGCTTTTTATCTTAAAGGTACTCGATATGATTCAGGTTAATGGATAAAAGCCGAACCAGCTTATAATGCTAATGTTCGGGCACTTTTTGTATGGTACAAGATATTATTTATCGCAATAGCTATTCAAAATTGGATAAAACATTACACATTAATCTGTTATTAAGATATAATAATTATATACAGATATAATTCAACATTATGACATAGGGCTACATATATTTATGTGCATAAAACATATAAAAAATGTAAGGGGAAATGTCATGATTATCGGTATAATGGGGGGGATGGGTCCCGCAGCGACAAAGGATACTTTTGAGAAAATCATTAATTTAACCGATGCATCAAAAGACCGCGAACATTTACATATTATAATTGATAATAACACAGAGATACCTGATAGAACCGATTTTATCATGGGCTCTGGCGAAAGTCCTATTGTTGAGATGGTAAGGTCGGCAATAAAGTTGGAACTGATGGGTGCAGAATACATCATCATACCATGCAACACAGCTCATTTCTTTTATGATGATATAATAAAATTTACAAAATCAAAAGTCCTTAACATGATAGAGGAAACCGCCATATTTTCAAAAACATATTATCCAGAAAACTCTGAATTTCTTCTTTTATCTACAATTGGTACTTATGTTTCAGAAGTATATAAAAATGTTTTTGAGAATCATGGTTTAAAAATATTGGAACCTTTTGATATTGATAAAAAAATTTTAATGAGATGGATTTATGGAATTAAAGCAGGAATATACGTATCGGAAGAAGAATTTAGTACATTAATAAATAAATATATAAGGGATAGCAATTTGCCAGTTATTTTAGGATGTACAGAGCTATCATCTTTGACAGGAGTTTTTGGCTTAGAAAAAGGTTTTATTGACCCTGTATCGATAATTGTCAAACATTGTATCGGGATAGCAACGGAACATAAGGGTTAAATAAAGTTTGCTATTTTTAATGTTTAATATAAAAAGGATGGTGTTATAATGAAGGTCGGGATTTTGATGGGTGGTATTTCAGCCGAAAGGGAAGTTTCTCTTAATACGGGGCAGGAAATATTAAAAAATCTGGATAAAACAAAATATGAAGTTCTTCCTATTCAAATAGATAAAAAAGAAGATGTTGTGGTGAAAACAAAAGGGCTGGATTTTGCGTTCATTGCTTTACATGGTAAATTCGGAGAGGACGGAATAGTTCAATCCGTATTGGAAACTTTGGATATTCCTTATTCTGGTTGCAATTCTTTAACCAGCGGGATTTGCATGGATAAATCAATAACAAAAAGTATATTTAAAACTATACATGTAAATACACCGAAATGGTTAATTGTCAGAGGCTCCGATGAATTGGAGTTGGCTTTGGTAGAGGAACTTGGTTATCCCGTAGTGGTAAAGCCCAATAGCGGAGGCTCAAGTGTTGCCACTACAATTGTTTACGATGAAAGAGGAATTGAAAAGGCTGTAATAGAAGCGTCAAAGATTGATTGCGAAGTCATGATAGAAAAATATATAGAAGGCGATGAGATAACCTGTTGTATGTTGGACGGAACACTCTTACCCGTTATAAGTATAAAACCCAAATCTCATTTTTTTGATTACAGCTCTAAATATGATGATGGCGGTGCCGATGAGATAATAACAGAGCTTAGTTCACCTCTTAAAGAAGTGGTTGAGTTTGTAGCTATTAAATGTTGGAATCATTTAAAATGCAGCGTGTACTCAAGGATAGATATGATTATTTCTGATGGCATCCCATATGTGTTAGAAATAAATACATTACCCGGAATGACAAAAAACAGCCTCTATCCCAAAAGTGCAGCTTCTTACGGCTTTAGTTTCCCGGAACTGTTGGATAAAATAATAGAACTTTCGCTGGAAAAGTATAAATAAAACAAAAGGCACGGTTCAAGAAGTGATAATTGCAGTATTTAGCTATCCGTATATCGGGACAGGCAATTTCTTTATAAGTAATAAAGCACTTGGAAGTAGTGTTATTTTGCAAAAGCTTAGATAGCTATAATAATTGATATTATTTATAAAACCGAATTAGCGCGTTTGGGTTTTTTGCTACTTTTAGTTCTTTATCGTTATAATCGAGATGTAAATAAAATTTAGGAGGGGCTTTATGAAAAAGAAATTAGCCATTCTTTTATGCTTGGTGTTTTTAATAGCTCTGGTATTAGCAAGTTGTGCACCGAAAAGAGTTAATATGATTTTGGTTACCGGCGGTACATCCGGTACATATTATCCCCTTGGCGGCGCAATGGCGCAGATATTTAATACAAAGATAGAAAACACGAATGTAACGGTACAAGCTACAGGAGCCTCAGTTGAGAATTGTAAACTTTTGGGTATTAAAGAAGCCGAATTGGCAATACTTCAAAATGATATGTTGGATTATGCATATAAAGGTATTGAAGCTTTTGAAGGAGGCAAGATTGAAAACTTAAGAGGAATCGGTACCTTATACCCTGAAATAGTGCAGATAGTTGCTTCTCCAGATAGCGGAATTGAAAATGTAAAAGATTTGAAGGGTAAAAGAGTATCAGTAGGTGCACCGGGAAGCGGCGTTGAGGCGAACGTAAGACAGATATATGAAGCAACTGACTTAACTTACAATGATATGTCCGTCAGTTATTTATCTTTTGCCGAGTCTGCTGACGCGTTTAAGGACAAGCATATCGATTGTTTCTTTGTAACAGCAGGTATACCAAATGCGGCGATACAGGATATTTCGGCGCTGAACAAAATCTCAATGGTTTCATTAACTGATGATGTTATAAATACCTTGACGGAAAAATATCCTTTCTTTGTTGAGTATATAATTCCGGCAAATACTTATAACGGCCAGACTTTTGATGTTAAGACCGTAGCCGTTATGGCAACATTGGCTACATATGCAGAAGTAGGCGATGATGTTGTATATAACATCACAAAAGTTCTGTTTGATAATTTGGATGAATTAGGAGAAGCTTATCCTAAGGGTAAAGAGGTGACTTTAGAAGGAGCGATAAAAGGCATATCAATTCCATTTCATCCAGGTGCAGAAAAATATTTTAAAGAAAAGGATTTAATGTAATATTAATTAATCAGGAGGATGGCCGGATCAATTAATCCGATTCGGTTTCTTCATATGAACAGGAAAAGTTTTAAACATTTAGTTGTTATATTAATAATGGGAATCATTTTTATCATACCTGTGTTTGAAATGTTTACTATTACTGATGCAGAGAGCGGCAGAATTGTTTATGCAATAAAAACATCAGAAATAAGTGAGTTTCACACGGAGTTTATACATTCAGTCAATAAAAAATCGGTTTTCGAATACTATAGGATTCAAAAGAAACAGTTTGTTGTTTATAAAACCAAATTTTATTCATTTGGTGCCGGTATGCCTAACATAGAGGATTACGGTGTAAGACCATATATAAAAGAGGGCATGGTTCATATTGATAGCTTAAATATTGTTATGGACTCATTTTCAATTTTTGTCGGTACCATAGCCAATCACAGTATTAGTTTTAACAATAAGACTTTTAAACTATCACAATTTGTGAAGCCCGGAAAGTCAGCACTTTTCAGTATAGAAAAAGTATCATTTTGCACGCTTTTAAGGGTAAAAATGCTATGATTGATGATAAAAACTTGAACTATGAGGTAAAAGAAATAATTTAGACAGCTTATTGTAAAATATATTAAAGAATCAGCTTTTAGTCGGCTTGGCAGACTAACCGGAAGGGTAGTTTCTATAATAGCTATATTTTTGATTATCCAAAATTTAAGACTAAAAAGTTAGCTGAAAATAGTTTATAAATGGTAGGGTAAGCTTTATTTTTTTAACTATCTTCAATATTAAACAATTTTCTTGAGAGTTGTGTATTATTGCTATAGAATATATAATATAATTTGATTGTTTAGGAGTAAAACATAAGTGAATTTTAAATATTTATTATTTGATTTGGACGGTACTTTGATAAATACAAACAAACTGATTATTGATTCTTTTAGGTATACGTTAAAAAAGCATATTGACCTGGATATTGATGAAAGTCAAATAAAAAGATATTTTGGTGAGCCGTTATTGATTACTTTAGAAAGATTTTCTAAAGATAAAGCTGAGTTAATGTTTAAAACTTATATAGAATACAATGAAAGTATACATGACGAAAGAGTGGAGATATTTCAAGATGTAGAAACCGCTTTAGCTGATATCAGCAAATCCGGGCATATTCTATGTGTAGTCACATCAAAAAGAAAAGTATTGGCAAAGCGGGGCTTAGAGATATTTGATTTATTGAAATATTTTTCGGGAATTATTGCTTATGAAGATACAAATAGGCATAAACCGCATCCGGATCCGATTATTAAGGCACTGAGTCTGTTAAATGCTAATCCTGAACAAGCGCTAATGATAGGGGACAGCGAATTTGATATAGGTTGTGCTAAAAATGCAGGGGTGAAAAGTGCTTTTGTGAGTTGGAGTGAGGCAAAGAACTATCAAGAAGGAATAGAGTCCGATTATACCATTAACGAAATATCTCAACTTCTTAAAATTATTTAGGTAATATTTAAAGATTGAATATATAGAGTAAGATATTAAACAATAAAAATGATGTGAGTGATTCTCACATCATTTTTGATACTTTTTTTTCTATCCATAATACAGACAAATATAGCAGTGCTGCCGTAATGGCTAAAATTATGACACTTAACATCACCATATCCATCTGAAATACTTGACCTCCATATATAATCAGGTGACCCAGACCTGCTTTGGAAACTAAAAATTCACCCACAATCACACCCACTAAAGAAAGACCTACATTGATTTTCAAAGCGGAAATAATTGAGGGTATGTTGGATGGCAGTACTACGAGTCTTAGCACCTGCCACTTACTTGCTCCAAATGTTTTATCTTTTCTTCGTCACAATTACTGAAACTCGAATATACACTGATTATCGTCACTATAATTGATACCAAAAGAGCCATAACAATTATTGATTTTGTTGTACCGCCAATCCAAACCAGAATAACCGGGCCTAATGCAGTTTTAGGCAGGGCATTCAGTACAACAAGGTAAGGGTCTAAAACTTTCGCCAAAAAATCTGACCACCAGAGCACTACAGCTATTGCCGTTCCTAAAATAGTTCCTGATAGAAAACCGACCACTGTCTCATATAAAGTTACCCCCGTATGAATAAATATCGTACCGTTTTTTGACAAGTTGATTGCAGACCTTAACATTCTCGTAGGTTGGCTCATGATAAAAGGATCTATCCATTTCATATTAGCTGCTATTTCCCACACTGCAAATA
>CAZMPR010000093.1:0-405 GCA_964568265.1 uncultured Clostridiaceae bacterium
GACTTTGATACCATTGCCGGGAGACAGAGAACAATTATGCTACGAATTCAGAGGTAAATGTAAAGATAATGATTATTTTGTATATATAAATGCGGAAAACGGTAATGAAGAAAATATCTTGCGAATCATAAAAGAAGAAAACGGCACTTTGACTCAATAGGGATATACTAAAACATATAGCAAAATTTTCATGTGTAAAAGTTAAATTTCCGGGATAAAATAATGATACAGCCTAAGAAAAATAGGAGGTGCGCCATGGCAAGCAGAAGAGGACTTATGTCAGAAGATTTAAAGTTTGAAATTGCTAAAGAACTTGGCGTAGACCAAATAGTAAAATCCGAAGGCTGGGGTTCAGTCTCATCAAGAGACTGTGGTAACATCGTTGCAAAAGCTATAGAAATTGCC
>CAZMPR010000093.1:415-5930 GCA_964568265.1 uncultured Clostridiaceae bacterium
TATTATTTAATAAATGCGGAAAAGGTGATATTATGGCACAAAAGCTAATAAAACTAAAAGGAAATACCTATTACATAGACAGCCCCGTCAAAGTCGGTGTAATAGCAAATGAAGAAGGTAAGGCCATTATAGTGGATACGGGGATAGATGACGATGCTGCAAGAAAGATTCTGAGATTGATAAAAGAGGAGGGACTCACCCCGGCGGCGATAATAAATACCCACTTTCACGCCGATCACTGCGGCGGGAATAGCTTTATTATAAAAAGAGAAAGCATCCCCGTATATGCATCGGGCTTGGAAAAAACCATAATAGAATATCCTATTTTGGAGCCTTACTATCTCTTTTCGGCACACCCCTTAAAGGCCATGCAAAATAAATTTCTTATGGCAAAAGGAAGCCCGGTTAGTCATATATTAAAAGAAGGTGAAACGGAAATAGAAGGAATAAATATAAATGTCATTCCTCTGCCGGGCCATTCTCCCGAGATGATTGGTATTGCAACTTCGGATAATGTGGTGTTTGTAGGAGATGCCTTTTTTTCCGATAAGATACTGGAGAAGTATGCTTTGGCCTATTGCACAGACATAAAAAGGGCACTTTCCACCCTTGAATATTTAAAGATCCAGAAGTATGATTATTTTGTTCCTTGCCACGGAGATGTGCTGGAGGACCCTGTACCTACCATTGATGTAAATATTGATAAAATTTATGAAATAAAAGACAAAATTTCAACATTTTGTTCCAGCCCTAAATCCAGAGAAGAAATAGTGGCATATATATCGGATTTGTATAATATAAATTTAAACATTTCTCAATACTATCTGACATCATCTTCAGTATCCGCTTATTTATCATATATGACTGATGAGGAAACACTAAAAACGGATATATCGGATAATAATATAAAGTGGACAAAAGTTTAGAAAGCGAAAAGGAGCCGGTTTCATGATAAAAGCGTTGGCACTAACATCAGGCGGTTTAGACAGCATATTGGCAGCTAAACTGGTATCTGACCAAGGAATAGAAGTTACGGGGATATGTTTTGTATCAGCCTTTTTCGGCAGCCGTAATGCCGAAAAGATGGCGGAGCAAATTAAGATGCCCCTTATAGTAATTGACTTCACGAAAGAACATTTGGAAATGACAAAGAACCCCAAGCACGGCTACGGTAAAAATATGAATCCCTGCATAGATTGTCATACCATGATGCTTAATTATGCGGGAAAGTACATGGAAGAACATGGTTATGACTTTTTAATCACCGGGGAAGTGTTGAACCAAAGACCTATGTCACAAAACATTAAATCCTTAAATATAGTAAAAAAAGAATCCGGCTATGAGGAAAAAATACTCAGGCCCCTCAGTGCTTTGCAGCTGCCGCCAACACAGATGGAGATTGACGGTTCGGTTGATAGAACTAAGCTGCTGGGATTCAGCGGAAAAACGCGAAAGCCCCAGATAGAGATGGCACGCACGATGGGAATTATTGAGTACCCTTCCCCGGCGGGAGGATGCTTCCTGACGGAGCCGAACTTTGGAAGAAGACTGAAGGATTTATATAAATATAATAAAGAAAAAGCAGACACCAATGATGTCAGGCTCTTAAACATGGGAAGACATTTCAGAATAACCGAAAATGCAAAGGTTATAAGCACCAGAAATAAAGACGAATACGAAATGCTGAAAAATCTTTTGACAGATGATATGTGGATATTTGATACTGCTGAACATAAAGGTTCAACAGTGGTCTTGAAACCGGCGGCGGAATATAAACCTGTGGTAGACGAAATATACCTTGCTGCTTCCATAACAGCCAGATACAGCAAAGGCAAAGATGAAGAAGAAGTATCGGTAAAATACAAAAAACAGGGAGAAGACAAATACAGTTATATAAATGTAAAACCGGCCATAGACGAAGATATTAAAGAATATATGTTATAAAATTGAAATGGGGGTATAACATGGACAGCAGACCTATCGGAGTATTTGATTCCGGAGTAGGCGGCTTGACGGTGGTAAAGGAAATTATGAGATTACTGCCCGAAGAAGATATTATATATTTTGGTGATACCGCAAGAGTTCCCTATGGAACCAAATCAAAACAAACAGTAATCAAATACTCATTTCAATGTATTAGGTTTCTCTTGGAAAAGAACGTAAAAAGCATAGTGGTGGCATGCAACACGGCCAGTGCCTCAAGCTTGGATATATTGCAGCAAAGCTTTGATTTTCCCATAATTGGAGTTGTGGAGCCGGGAGCAAGGACAGCCTGCAAAGTGACAACCGGTGGAAAAATAGGTATAATCGGCACCGAGGGTACCGTCGCAAGCGGGGCTTACGAAAAAGCGGTAAATAATATAAACAATGAGATAACAATGCTTCTTCGGGCCTGCCCGTTATTCGTGCCTATAGCAGAAGAGGGGTGGCAGGATACGGAAGTGGCGCTTTTAGCCGCTCGAAGCTATCTACAGGATTTCAAAAACAGTGATGTTGACGCTTTGATAATGGCATGTACCCATTACCCTCTATTGGAAAAGACCATAGAGAAGGTTTTGGGAAAAGGGATAAAATTAGTGAACCCTGCTTATGAAACAGCCAAGGTGCTGGAATACATGGTAAATTCCAATGGGCTTAAAAACGATAAAAACCACAAGGGTGAATATAAATATTTTGCCAGCGACAATCCTGTTAAATTTAAAAAAATAGGAGAAAACTTTTTAAAAAGATCCGTGGGTTGGGTGGAAAAAATTGATATAGAAAATTATTGATACTGCTTTACGCAGTATTTTTTTCATGCTAAAATTAAAGTATGCCGAATAATCGGCAAATGGGGGTGATGTTGAGTGATAGATTCCTTATTCAAAGAGAACATATCGGAAATCTTAGAGCATATCGAAGACGGAATTCATATTGTTGACAGCAACGGCAAGATAATTTATTACAATAAATTTGCGGCTCAATTGGATAATGTTAATCCGGAAGAAGCCATAGGCCGCCACATACTTGAAATATACCCGTCTTTATCAACTGAGACCAGCACAATTCTAAGAGTAATAAGAACCGGAGAATCAATACTGAACTATGAACAATCCTTTCGTAATTATAAAGGTAAAGTTATAACAACCATAAACACCACCATTCCTATAATAGCTAACAAAAAAATCATAGGTGCCGTCGAAATATCGAAAGACATAACGGAAGTAAAAAAGTTGACACAAAAAGTAGTGGATTTGCAAGCAGAATTGCTGTCGGATGAAAGGCTTAAGAAAAGAAGAAAAGAAAGCAGCCAGGCCGTTTATAATTTTGCTGATATAATAGGAACTACGGAAATAATGCTGAAGCTTAAAAGAGATGCTTTGAGCGTATCTCATTCGCCTTCACCCGTAATGGCCTACGGGGAGACAGGCACCGGCAAAGAACTTTTGATACATGCCATCCATAATGCCAGCCAAAGGCGGGACAAGCCTTTTATTGCCCAGAATTGTGCGGCTATTCCCGAAACCCTATTGGAAGGGATATTGTTTGGAACGGTAAAAGGCAGCTTTACAGGAGCGGAGAATAGGCCAGGCTTGTTTGAATTGGCTGACGGTGGGACCTTGTTTTTGGATGAGATAAACTCCATGTCACCGAATCTGCAGGCCAAACTTTTAAGAGTAATTCAGGATAACATAGTGAGAAGAGTAGGAGATACAAAGGTTACCTATGTGGATATCAGGGTGATGACGGCGATAAGCACGGATCCTCGGGAAGCGCTGATGAAAAAAACTATCAGAGATGATCTGTTCTACAGGCTCAGTGTCATATCCTTACGAATGCCCCCTTTAAGAGAAAGACAAGATGATATTCCTCTTCTCAGCAAATACTTTATAGAAAAATATAATAGAATCTTAGGTAAAAAAGTTACCGGAATATCAGATAGTGCCACGGACTTTTTTATGTCCTATTCCTGGCCGGGAAACGTGAGAGAATTGGAACATGCCATTGAAGGATCAATAAACATAGCCGAAGGCGAAGAAATTAATCCCAGATCCTTGCCTTATTATTTGCAGGAATCCTATAAAAAGAACAAGTCGAAAAAAGAAAGAGCAAGCTTGAGACCCCTAACAGAAACGGTAGATAAAGTAGAAAGCGTAATGATATCGAGAGCATTGCAACAAACTGCCGGAAATATTACAAAAGCCGCGGGAATTCTGAAAGTTCCCCGTCAAACCTTGCAATACAAAATAGGGAAATATAATATAAGGTTTTGAATAAGCCGAATAATCGGCAATAAAAAGTGAAAGTGCAACTTACAACTTGCAAACTTTCACTTTTTTAATTAGATGGCATAAAGCGGAAAAATTGTGAAACAACTATTTGGGCGGTCTTTGACCGCTCGTAATACCGACATACATAACAATACATCCGTAGGGGCTGACACCTCCGCCCGCCCAAACCGCCGATACAGTTATCCTGAGGGAATTACACCGCAATTCCGCGAAGATTCCTACCCTATATAAGCACCCCAACAATCTTATCTGTGGTATCCGTTCTCTGCCATCGTTTTCTGTTCTCTGTTTGGCATAACTTTTGCATGTATATATTAAGATAGATGAAATCCCGGGAAAACAATAATTCAAATCTTATAATAAAATTTAAATTTTAAAAAGATAGGGGGAAGTTTATGTTAAAAGGATGCAAATACGGGACTCACAGGGTAATTGAACCCAAGGGGGTATTGCCTCAGCCGGCAAGAAAGATTGATAATAATATGGATGTGCTCTATGACAATGAAATACTTATCAATGTACAGACTTTAAATGTTGATTCGGCTTCTTTTACACAAATTAAGAATCAGGCTGAAGGCGATGAAAAAAAGATTGCAGAAATAATGAAAGGTATAGTAGCCGAAAAAGGTAAACACCAAAACCCTGTAACAGGTTCCGGCGGAATGCTTATAGGTACAGTGGAAAAAATCGGTACCGCATTGGAAGGTAAAATAGATCTAAATGTCGGTGACAAAATTGCAACTCTGGTTTCCTTATCCTTAACACCTCTAAGAATTGATGAAATCGTTGAAATAAGAAAAGAAATAGATCAGGTCGACATAAAAGGAAAGGCAATATTATTTGAAAGCGGAATATATGCGAAAATACCGGCAGACATGCCTGAGAATCTTGTTTTATCGGCACTTGACGTGGCAGGGGCGCCGGCTCAGGTTGCAAGACTTGTAAAACCCGGAGATACCGTAGTAATAATCGGCGCCGGCGGCAAATCGGGGATGCTCTGCTGCTATGAAGCGAAGAAGAGAGCGGGAGTAACGGGCAAGGTAATTGGTATAACTCACAGCGAAAAAAGTACTGAAAGATTAAAAGGCTTGGGCTTTGCAGATGAAGTATTCCCGGCAAATGCTCAAATGCCTGTTGAGACAATGAATAAAATAGCGGAACTGACAAAAGGGGAAATGGCGGATATTACAATCAATAATGTTAATGTGCCGGATACGGAAATGACCAGCATATTATGTACTAAG
>CAZMPR010000094.1:0-5845 GCA_964568265.1 uncultured Clostridiaceae bacterium
AAGATAGGCTGATACTATAATTGCCCCGCCTATATCAGCCCAATATGCTGCCTTTGTAAGCGATAGAACCATCACATCAGTTGTTGCGTATGAAGATATAGATTGGTGTGCAGCCTCTGAAAAAGGTGCAATTGTTACAATCAAAAGTACAATGAATACGCATGCATCAACGAAGGACTTCGCTTGGTAAAGACGGCTTTGTACCGAAAGTATAGCATCACTGTTCTCCTTAGCCAACTTCGCATATCGGAGCCAGAACCAGGAATTTGTAACTAACCCTAAAAAAGCTATACTTAGTCCCGGTATCACGTTGCCTTTTTCGGAACTTCCGCCAAGGAAAGCGATAAACAACATAGCCAAGCCGGAAAGACACATAGCCACACCTACGCTTAGATTTGCTCTACGCTCAAGCTTTGCTTTGTAATGAGCTTCCTGCTCTGTTTTATCTTTATGAATTGTACGATAAATAAAATATGATACTAAAATAGCACATAGTTCAGCTGAACGGCGTACAAAGTCTGCAAGCTGGGTGGAGCTTTTGCCCATAAATAATCCGATTCCCACAACTATAGGTCCCGGTGAACTCAACATTACCGACATCAGCAATGTCTGGGCACCGGATTGCTCGGTCTTTTTCATAGTGCACCTCCCCATAGATGCAAAAAGGATAGCATAGCAGCCAATGTGGCTGCCGGACAGGTTAATGTATCAAATCCGTTTTTTGTATTTAATTCTACAATTGAACACACCCCGGCTGCAATAATTGAAATTAACATATTTCCATACAAAGAAAGACCGGAGTTTAGAATCAATATAGTAATTATAGCGATAAAAGAAACAATAAACATGGCTAAGGTACCCTCAAGAGTCTTTTTGCCGTCAATAAACTTTCCCTCCAAATGGTGCTTGCCGAACTTCTTTCCTGCTAAAGCAGCGGCAGCATCTCCAAGTCCCCAGCCCAAGATTACGGTCAATGCAAGATATTTCATTCCAAGGAGCCCCCAGCATATTGCGATTACTACTGCAAACATTCCAAATACCGCAATCAGACTTCTTTTTATTTCACCGTTGTCCCGTTCTGCAAGAATATATTTGTATCCATTCAGCTTCTCCGCAAGGAATAATAAAGGGTATGCAAGAATAGCAAATGAAGCTGAAGCAAACACCGAGCTATACCATGTGCTAAATACATATAAAAAAACCGGTGATGAACCCAATAGTATGAAGTGTAATAATTTACGATATAATTCATCATCAATTTTTATAATTCTCCTTAAGGTAAAGGCGCATGTGGCACAAAGAATAAAGTATATAAGAAGCTGCGAAAATTCAAGTAAAAATATAATCATTTCAGATCCCCTTCAATTTTTCCAATCTGTTTTAGCCAATGAACTGTATCAATTATAGTCTCCTTCAACAAAGGGCATGCAAACCCAATTATTATTAACTTTCTTGGAGGGAAAATAATTATTCCAGTTTAGGTTATAGACGGTAAAACTGCTAAACCATGCCAGCTTATTGTTTATAACCCAAGCTTTGTATCAAATATAAACGTTAAAAATAGTTTAACACACGTGTGAGTTAAATTGTGTGTTAAATAGAAATTTTATTCTTCGCAGCAAGAATCTAAAAATGCGATATGCAAAGATTTATTTGCTTTAACATCTGTACCATGCAAAACCTGAATAACGAAACTCCATAACTTGGACATGGGATGCTTATTAACCTTGATTTTATAGGTGATAACAGTATAAAATATGAAATAAGAATATTTTTTAGAATAAGGAGTGTGAGCGATATGTTATTTATATGCTATAAAAGGTGAACCACATGCAGAAAAGCCCTTGCATGGCTTGACGAGAACAATATCCAATATGACTTTAGAGACATAAAGGAAGATAACCCTAACAAAGAGGAATTGAAATCCTGGTATGATAAAAGCGGGCTTCCTCTTAAAAGTTTTTTCAACACAAGTGGCAATATATATAAGGAATTGGGATTGAAAAATAAATTACCTGCCATGCCGGAAGAAGAGCAACTGGAACTTCTTGCAAAGGACGGCATGTTGGTAAAAAGACCGGTTCTTGTGACAGATAATCTGATTCTGGTGGGCTTCAAAGAGGAAGATTGGAAAAAGGCGCTGTTATAAACTTAATTTTTAAAAGACTCCCGAGACTTGCTGCTCGGGAGTAATCTATTAGACCTTATCAATATAAAGCCAAAAGATAAATAGCGTTTGAGAAATTGAATTGTCTCTTTGATCAATAATCATACCATCTGCCGAATTAAGGGGCTTTTATCTTTTATATATTCCTATAACTTTCACAATAAAATGATATACTATAGATATAAGTTTTGGAATGGAGTTGTTTAAATGGCAAGAAAAGTTAGAGAGCCGGTAAGCGGATTTACACACTTGGCTGCCGCGATATTGTCGGTAATTGGCACAATTATTTTATTAATTTTTGGAACAAGCCAAGGGTCTGCTGTTAATATAGCTGCTTTTTTGGTATTTGGCATCAGTCTTATTCTTTTATATACAGCCAGTTCCTTATATCACCTATTGCCGGTATCCAAAAAAGCTATAAGCATTTTAAGAAGAATTGATCATATGATGATATATGTATTGATTGCCGGGACATATACACCTTTATGTCTTATTATTCTTAAAGGAAAACTCGGGATTGGGCTTCTAATAGCTATTTGGTCCTTGGCATTTATAGGTATAGCTCTAAAAATGATTTGGTTCAATGCCCCAAGATGGCTTTATACAGGATTTTATCTCCTTATGGGTTGGCTTGCCGTTATAGCAATATTTCCTATGGTAAAAATGATACCCCCCATAGGGATTTGGCTTGTAGTTGCAGGGGGTATAGCCTATACGTTGGGAGCCGTAATATATGGAGCTAAATGGCCCGGGAAGAATGCAAAAGTTTTCGGGTTTCATGAAATATTTCATATCTTCGTTATGTTAGGCAGCTTGCTGCATTATCTTTTTGTTTTTAATTTTGCAGTATAAATATCGGATGCAACCTTTTTATTACAATGCTTATACCACTCTTCGCAAATGCTAATTAAATGGAACGCTATCTTGATTTCACCAAGGATATTACAGAGGAAAACAATAAAGCCATGAAGGCTGAAATGGCTTTGATGTTGGAATTATTAAAAAAAGGAATGGGGTGCTAATGTGTTCTTATCTGTAAATAATCTTACAAAAAGTTATCAAACAGGGATAACCACACAGGTCCTTAAGGGCTTGAATATGGAGTTGGGAAAAGGCCAAATCGGAGTCATACTCGGGCCCTCGGGGTCAGGCAAATCTACACTTATGAATATCATAGGCGGCATAGACAGGGCTGATAACGGCACCATAAAAGTTGGTGATGTAGATGTCACCGATTTAAACGATAACGAGTTGGCTGAATATCGACGTGAAAATATAGGCTTTATATTTCAGTTTTATAACCTGATACCGAATCTGACTGCCGCAGAAAACATTGAAGTGATCTCAAATATCAGTAAAAATCCTTTGCCTGTTGACGATGTCTTAGACTCGGTAGGGCTTGCCGATAAGAAAAACCGTTTCCCGCGGGAGCTTTCCGGCGGAGAACAGCAACGAGTGTCAATTGCCAGGGCTATCGTTAAAAATCCAAGCCTGCTGCTTTGCGATGAGCCCACCGGCGCTTTGGACTTTAATACCTCAAGAGGTGTCCTTTCATTGCTTCAGACAATAAATATCAAGTTCGGCACCACAATTTTAATGATTACCCATAATAGCCCCATTGCGGGTATGGCGCATATTGTTTATAAATTAAGGGACGGACAAATTGCGGAAACAGTACATAATACGAAACTTGTTCCGGCGGAAAGGATTGAGTGGTAATGGCTTTACGAAAACGTATGCGGCGCATCTTGTTGGAAAACAAAGGCCGCTATATCGGCATATTCATTTTGATTTTTATAGGAAGCTTTTCTTTTATATGGTTCAAAGGTTTTTCCGGTAATTACGAACGAATTATAAATGAGTTTGCCCAAAAAAATATGCAAGAGGATGTTTCGTTTACAGCCTATGAGGAGATTAAGAATATATCGGCTTTAGAGCAAGATACGGGAACAATCATAGATACATATAAATACTATGACGTTCCATTATCGGATGCGATGGAATTGCGATTAATCGGCACTCGCGAAAAAGTTAACATACCATCGGTTTTAACGGGACGGGGACTTCAAAATTCCGGTGAGATATTGCTGTCACCAAATTTTTATGATACCTATGGATATCAAATTGATGATATCATAGAAATAAGAGACAAAATGTATAGAGTTGTTGGTACGGTAGCCTTACCCGATTATGTTTTTCCCTTAAAATATGTTAATGATATTATTCCTCCTCCGGGATTTGGGCTGGGAGTTGTTACTTCCGATGCAATGAATGTTTTTCCGGATGCCGTAACTGTTTATTCGGCACGTTTTACTGACAGAACTAATATTAAGGCACAGATGACAGGGCTATATAATTCACTCTCTGAAAAAGAGCAAGCCCTTTCGGAATGGATAGATGCATCTACAAATAAGCGTATCCGCATGGCGTGGGCTACTATATCCGGCATGAAAGCCATGAGCATCCCTGTTCCTGCGGCTATGTTCCTTCTATGCTGCTTGATTGTAGGACTTATGATTTGGCGAATGGTACGTGCCGAAAACGTAATTATAGGTACCTTGTATGCCCAGGGTTATAGGCGCAAAGAGCTTATTCGCCATTATTTATCACTTCCGCTTATTATAGCTTCTGCTGCCGGCCTTGCCGGAGTACTGCTTGCCTTACCAACCATTGGACCCACCGTAAAAATGATGGCTATTCTTTACTACATCGTACCCTATGCAGGAATAGTAACTTCTTTGACAGACGTAATGATAGGGGTGTTGATGCCTGTGGCGTTTCTTGGTTTCGCAGGTTTGACTGTTACTCGCAGTGAGCTGAGGAAATCACCTGCCGACCTTATGAAAGGTGATATGCAAAAAGCTAAGGTGAATGTGCTGGAGCGCAAATTGAAGCTTGAACATTTACCGTTCAACACAAAATTCAAAGTACGCGAACAATTGCGCAGTATACCTCGCCTTGCATTTCTGTTGTTTGGTGTGATGGCAGCATCTTTTATGATGCTCATCGGTTTTACAATCAATCATTCTATGACGACTGTATTTAGCAGCGAAGCAAATACTTCATTTAACTATTCCTGGGAATATGCGTTCAAAGAAGCAAAGCAGGGTACTCCCATTTCCGGAGCAATCCCTTTTAATGCAATACGCAGCTACCCCGAAGGCAGGGAAAATGTTGAATTTTATTTAACCGGTATTTCTACAGATGCTCCCTATGTCTATGATCTGGTTGATGGAAAAGGTAATAAATTATCTAAGGGGCAAGTGAATATCTCATATCTGCTGGCAAATAGGTTAAAGCTAAAAGTAGGCGATAAAATTACTGCCGTCAATAAATTAGACGGAAAATCATATACGCTTATAATTGACGGAATAGCCCAAACCTATGCCGGTCAGTTTATTTATATGCCTCTTTCTGAATTTAATAAAATGCTTGAAATACCAAAGGACAGTTATTCCGGTGTATTCAGCAATGAAATCATCGATTATAGCCCAAGTGAGCTATCGGGCGTTAAAGATTTAAAAAACATGATAAACTCAATGGATGAACTTATCATGCCTATGATGATGGTGGTAGTCGGCTTAACCGTTATTGCCTCAATCATATCTGTGATTGTAATTTATCTTGTCACTTCCCTCACAATAGAAGAAAGCCGTGCATCAATTTCAATCACAGATA